>JAFAPG010000157.1 GCA_019247235.1 Acidobacteriota bacterium | reverse complement strand
GATCCGAAAGCTCGGTTGCATTGCCTTGCTTTTGGGTACAGCTTCTCTCCTATGCTCGCAGAGCTCAACGGCTCCGACCGCCTCAGAAGACCCAGAAAAGATCGATCAGATCTGGCGGAAGGCGAGCAGTAAATATGACGCGGAACGGACTGCCAGGTTGAAGGAGGTGGACGACATTGATGGTCATGGACCATTTCGTCCTGACTGGGAGTCACTGCAGAAATATGAGGCGCCTGACTGGTATCGCGATGCAAAGTTCGGGATCTTCATCCACTGGGGAGTCTACTCCGTCCCAGCTTTTGGCAGTGAATGGTATCCGCGCATGATGTATGTGAAGGACTCGCCCGAATACAAGCACCACATCGCCACTTATGGCCTTCAGGACAGGTTCGGTTACAAAGATTTCATTGCGATGTTCAAGGCCGAACGTTTTGATCCTGCTGCATGGGCTCAGCTATTCAAACAGTCAGGGGCAAAGTACGTTGTGCCCGTGGCCGAGCACCACGATGGCTTTGCCATGTATGACAGTGAGTTAAGCGACTGGACAGTCGCAAAAATGGGACCGCATCGCGACACCACCGGAGATCTAGCAAAGGCCGTTCGAGCAGCTGGTTTGCATTTTGGCGTGTCGTCGCATCGAGTCGAACATAACTTCTTTTTGGGTCCTGCCCGCACGATTTCTTCCGACGTTAACGATCCTCAGAACGCGATGTTGTACGGCCCAGCTCATATTTGGATGATGAATCCGCGGGGCACGCCTCTGAACAACGATTTCACTTACGTCTCAACAGCATGGGCTAATGACTGGCTCGCGCGGTCCGCTGAACTTGTCGAGAAATATCATCCCGACATCGTTTATTTCGATTGGTGGATTGGGCAGCCTTCGCTACGCGCAAATCTCACTCGTTTTGCAGCTTTCTATTACAACAGCTCGCTTAAATATGGCGACCATGTCGGTATTATCAACTACAAAGACTATGCTATGCAGGAGCATTCGGGAGTCCTGGATATCGAGCGCGGCCAACTGGGCGAGATCCGCCCTTTTTCCTGGCAAACCGATACATCCGTCAGCAACAAATCCTGGGGCTACATCAAAGATGACACTTTCAAGTCTCCCGAATTCATCATTCACCAGCTGATTGACATCGTCAGCAAGAATGGGAATTTACTCCTGAACATCGGACCGCGATCCGATGGCACCATTCCCGAAGAGGTGCAGAAAGTACTTCTAGATGTGGGAAGCTGGCTGAACATTAATGGCGAAGCAATCTACGGTACTCGACCCTGGAGAATCTATGGCGAGGGCCCAACGAAAGTCGCGGCTGGAACATTCCACGACACTGACACTGCAAATTACAAACCTGAAGACTTCCGCTTTACTACCAAAGGCGACACTGTCTATGCGATTGGCTTGGTTTGGACGGCCAATGGAGAAGCACTAATTCATTCTCTTGCGCAGAGCGCGGGAAGCGAACGTATACAATCCGTCGATCTGCTGGGTAGTAACGTCGGTGTGCAATTCGAGCAACGTGCTGACGGGCTGCACGTGCGATTGTCAGGCGAGGCTCCAGCAAAGTATGCCTATGTGCTTCGTGTAAAGTTCGAAAGGGCTGTGCAGTAGTGCGCGTGCAACGAAGCTAGAGGTGAAAGGCAGAGTCGTGACGGTCACAAGCGCCAATGGGATAGGGCAGGGCTCTTTGCCGGAGACGGCCCCATCGTGGCAGGAACGGAAACTTTTAAAATTACGACGATTACGCCGCATTTGCGAAGACAGTTCACCTGCTTTCGGGTCTACATCGGAAGCAAGGAGCCAAAAGAATGCTTGGGGGACTTCTGAGTCATAGACACATCCCGTGGTTCGCAGACCTGGCGCCACAAGCAAAGAGATCTTGCGCCAAGCCTCTTTTAGACAGCGGGAAAGGCTGAAAATACTCAATCGAAGCGATAAAGAAAGGCAGCTCGGCAAACCTATGCCAATGAACCGACCTCTTCATGTATTCACCATTGCGATAGCGTGCCTTCTGCGAGCTCAGCTTGCGGCTCAGGTGCAAACCGAAGTGCCGCCGGCGATTGCAGGTGCGAAATCTGTCGCCGTGGAGCACATCAAGGTCCACGGGACGGCACTCGAAGGCAATCTGGAAGGGGATGCAGTCGATCGTGATGTGTACGTGTTTTTACCTCCAAGCTATGCAAAAGAGAAACACCGCCGATATCCAGTTGTGTATGCATTGCATGGCTACTCCATCGGCGCGGAGCAGTGGACACACGAGATTCACGTGCCCCAGACAATTGAAGGTGCTTTCGCACAAGGCGCGAAAGAGATGCTCGTTGTGCTGCCCGATTCGAAAACGCTCCACAACGGATCGATGTATTCAAGCTCGGTCACTACAGGAGACTTTGAAAATTTCATCGCGCATGATCTAGTGAATTACATCGATGCCCACTACCGGACAATTCCAGACCGATCGAGCCGCGGCTTAGTTGGACACTCAATGGGGGGTTATGGTGCAACCCGCATCTCCATGAAGCATGCAGATGTGTTTGGAGCGCTGTACATTATGAGTCCGTGCTGCCTTTCTCCCCGTCCGGCAGGCGCCGCAAATCCTGAAATGGAAAAGGCTCTAGAGTCGGTAAAAACCCCACAAGACTCTGCCAAACTCGGTTTCTTTCCGCGCGCTATGCTTGCCAGCGCCGCCGCATGGTCGCCAGATCCGAACAATCCACCTCTTTATCTCGATCTGCCAGCGAAGAACGGCGAGCCACAGCCGGATGTCTTGGCCAAATGGGCAGCGAACGCACCGCTTGCGTTTATCGACCAGTACATAGGGAGCCTCCGTCGCTATCGCGCAATCGCCATTGATGTGGGAGATCAGGATGGTTTAAAAATTGATACGGGCAGGCTCCACGATGTTCTCGATAAGTATGGAATCGCTCACAGTTTCGAGGTGTACTCAGGCACTCATACGAGCCGCGTCGCTGACCGCTTTCAGAACCACGTGATGCCGTCTTTCAGTCAGAATCTCTGTTTTGAAACAAATTGTCGCTAGGAGAAATGTGAAATTCATGGGAGAGAAGAGGATGGGCTATTTCGGGAAACTCACGCTTGCAGTCTCGATGATTTGTACACTGTTCGTTAGCGCCGCCGGTGCGCAAGACGATACCAATCTTCCTTACATGAATACCAAGTTGTCGCCGGAGGAACGGGCAGGCGATCTTGTACACCGCATGACCCTGGAGGAAAAAGCCTCTCAGCTGGTCAACCAAGCGCGGGCAATTCCACGCCTCAGAGTTCCAGCCTACGATTGGTGGAGTGAGGCCCTGCACGGCGTTGTCGCCGACGGTACGACCGAATTTCCCGAGCCTATCGGTCTGGCAGCAACATTCGACACGCCGCGCATTCACGAAATGGCGATAGCCATTGGGACCGAGGGTCGGATCGTTCACCTTCAAGCTTTACAGGACGGAAACTCGGGCTTTTTTCGCGGCCTGGATTTCTGGGCACCGAACGTCAACATCTTTCGCGATCCCCGCTGGGGCCGCGGCCAGGAGACGTACGGGGAAGATCCTTTTCTCTCCGGCCGAATGGCCGTCGCCTTCGTTACCGGCATGCAAGGCGACGATCCTCATTATTATCGCGTGATCTCAACACCCAAGCATTTTGCTGTTCATAGCGGGCCTGAGCCCACGCGTCACTTTGCTGACGTGGACGTCAGCAAGCACGACCAGCTAGACACATATACACCCGCATTTCGCGCTGCCATTGTCGAAGGCCACGCGGACTCGGTAATGTGCGCCTATAACGCGGTCAATGGCCAGCCTGCCTGCGCCAATGAATTTCTCTTGCAGCACACCCTTCGCGGGGCATGGCAGTTTCAGGGATATGTGGTCTCCGATTGCGATGCGGTTCGCAATATATTCCGAGATCACCATTACCGCCCTACGCAGCCGGAGGCGTCCGCGATCTCACTGCAGCGCGGAATGGACAATGAGTGCATTGACGGGGCAGCCAAAGTTACCGACGATCACGATTACAAACCATACGTCGAGGCAGTGCAGCAGGGCTATCTTTCCGAGAGCGCGGTGGATATTGCACTGGTTCGATTGTTTACCGCGCGCATAAGGCTCGGGATGTTCGATCCACAGGAGATAGTGCCCTACAGCAAGATCGAAAAAAGCGAGCTTGACAGCGGGGAGCATCGCGCCCTCGCGCGTCAAATGGCGAATGAATCCATGGTGCTGCTAAAGAATGATGGGGTGCTTCCACTCAAATCCGTCAAGAACATCCTAGTTGTCGGACCGCTGGCCCATCAGACTGCAGTTCTGCTCGGCAACTACAACGGAACCCCCACGCATACGGTTACCGTTCTCGAAGGGATGAAGGCCGAGTTTCCCAACGCAAAGATCACTTATGTTGCCGGGACCCAATTCCTTTCCAATCACGCCGATCCCGTGCCCGCTTCCGCCCTGACCACGCCTGATGGAAAGCCCGGACTCAAAGCCGAGTACAGCTCGCGCGCAGGCTTTGAAGCTAAGCCGACACCGCTTGCGACCCGAGTCGAAGCCACTTTGAATCTGAATGATAGCAACCTTCCGGAGCAGGCAAAAGGAACGCACGATGTATTCGTGCACTGGACCGGGTTCCTGAATCCTCCGGCAACTGGCGATTATTTACTCGGGACCAAGGCCGATGGGTTCTCGCGTGTCTTGGTGGACGAGAAGCTGGTAGCCCAATCACGGGGCGGCGGCCCGAATCTCGGCCACGTTTACTTGCAAAAGGGGCATCCAGCGAAATTGGACGTGACCTATGGCCGTAGGGGCGGCGGCGGCAAACCTGCCGCTCAACTCATCTGGGCTCCTGTGAACAACACGCCTGATCCGGCCGCGATTGCTGCGGCACGAAACGGCGATGTTGTGATTGCCGTTGTGGGAATTACCAGCCGGCTCGAAGGCGAAGAAATGCCGGTCGATCTACCTGGGTTCAG
The DNA here is from genome assembly GCA_019247235.1 of Acidobacteriota bacterium. GTDB lineage: Bacteria > Acidobacteriota > Terriglobia > Terriglobales > Acidobacteriaceae > Gp1-AA145. The sequence goes on along the minus strand of JAFAPG010000157.1, from coordinate 2,202 downwards.
CGGTGGAGATCGCACTAGTCTGGATTTACCGCAGCCGGAAGAGGATCTTCTTCAGGCCATTGCAACCAGTGGCAAGCCCCTTGTTGTTGTGCTGATGAATGGCAGTGCGCTCAGCGTGAATTGGGAAAAGGCGCATGCGAACGCCATTCTGGAAACGTGGTATTCCGGTGAAGAAGGCGGAGCGGCAATCGCCGAAACATTGAGTGGCAAGAACAATCCAGGAGGACGTCTACCAGTCACGTTCTATCGAGATGTCCACCAACTACCCCACTTCGAAGACTACTCCATGAAGGGTCGCACCTATCGTTACTTCCAAGGCGAGCCGCTTTGGCCATTTGGATATGGCCTAAGTTACACAACCTTCGGTTATAGCGATCTCAGCCTTCCGAAGGCTCAAATCAACGCTGGCGATCCGTTCGATGCTTCCGTAACTGTAACCAACACGGGAAAGCTTGCCGGGGATGAAGTGGTGCAGCTCTTTCTGAAATTTCCTGACGTTCCAGGTGCGCCAATTTGTGCTCTACGCGGATTTCAGCGGGTCCACCTCGATCCAGGAGGAAGCCAGAAAGTGGAGTTTCATCTGAACCCGCGAGATCTGAGTATGGTGTCCGATGCCGGAGACATCGTTGTTGCCGAAGGTAAATACACGGTTTCGATCGGTGGTGGACAACCCAAAACTGCCGCCCCCTCGATGAGCGGCAACTTCGAAGTCAAAGGTCAAGTAATGTTGCCAGAATAAGAGTCATTGCCGGATACGTTGCGGCAGGTCGAGCCCGAGAGAAGGCGCTAGAGCCAAGTCCCTGAAACCATCCGCCTCAACAGCGTTCATTCGATCCCCAGTCCTCAGTCAATGCTCCTGGCATTGTTGCATCCTTTGACTTGAGACGAACCGTCGGCGGGTGGTTCGAAATTCTTTTGCAAACGCTGGAGGCGGCGGGAGTCGAACTCTTCCACGTTGCAAGCCTTCAACTTATTGCCGTTATCATATTCTGCAGCACGCCAGCAAAGCGGTGGATGAAGTGCGTCGGGCAGAGTTCTTTCTTAAAAGCGGAGCCGCGAGAGAGATTGTCAGCGGAAACATTGGTCGCTGTTGAGCAGTTGGATCAAGTTGGACCGATCTAAGAAACGCCAACTGAATCAGCTGTTCGCTTTGAATCGGCGAGTGATGAAAGCGTACCTGTTAAAAGTGCGCTTAGGCCAATTTTGGGTCTACATCTATGAAGGGGCCATGCTCGGTTACCTGCAAAGCTGGATTGATCAATTACGCTGCAACGCCTCGCACCGATGAAAAGCTGGCCAACACGCTGTTCAAACATCTGGAGGCATTCTGAATTACCGCCGCACAACAATCCCTATGGGTAGTAGAAGCGGTGAATGGAAACATCAACGCCCTGCTACGCCGCGGGCGTGGTTACCAAGACTTGAATTGCTTCCTACTGAAGGCACAACGCTTGGCCGCCACAAAGACCGAATTTGTTGCCATTCGGAGGGCCGCGTAGAATGCGCAATCCTACAGATTCTGGTGGAGAACCGGCATTATTTGGGGAACATAAACTATGCGCCATATACTTCTTGCAATTAGTTATTTTATTGCGGCCACGCAGCTTTCGGCTGAAGCTGCTCGTCCAGAGTCGCAGTATGTCTTCGTACTGGATCTAACCAAGACACCGCAGAGTGCACGGAGTTCGCTGGGCGTCCCAGGAGAGCACGTGGGGGGAGTAACGGGCAAAATACAGACCAATGCGCACTATCAACTTCCTATCGACATTACCATCGTAAATTTGCACATTGATGGACCGGTTGTCAAGGTGGAACTGGAGATCAGAAATCATGGGCACGCGACCTTTGGTTTGCCCTCATGTAGCAACGAATTAAAGGCCCACCTAGGCTCGAAAGACAGACGTACTCTACAATTTTCTTTTAATTTCATGGCCGATGAGCATCGGACATCCGAAGTCGCGGATGTCACATACTCTGGGGCACCGGGATGCGCGGTGAATCTTCAGGAAGGGGCAAAGGCATTAGTGATTCTGAGTGTCAACGTTCCACCCGAGTTTCGCGAACTTCTATCCACTATGCAGATTCAGGCCGTGTGCACAGAGATGTCTCTCGAGAACCAACGTCTGGAGATATCTGCTTTTTCAGACCCGATAAAGAGTTCGCCAGTTTCCCTTCAATGAGCGTAGGACGTATATTGTACGA
>JAFAPG010000147.1 GCA_019247235.1 Acidobacteriota bacterium | reverse complement strand
AAATCTCTGCGATCCATCGATCACCTCCTAGGCTAGGCAACACATTGACGTGAGTACCCCTAGCATCACCCGCGCATCACGGTTCGCTAGTAAGGTCGATCCGGGTTGACGTTGAACCGAGCGGGATTACATAAGCATCGCGCTCCTGCCGAAACGATTGCGTGGGATGGTAGCTTCCCACCCCCCTGATGGCAGCCGGTTGTTCCACATGCAAGCGTGCCACTGGGGTGTTGTCGCTGGCGGTGCTAAGGGTCACCCTCATCCGGCGCGTTTCCGGGTTGAGTTCAATGGTTTCGAAGGTCCCGGCGTCGAGTGTTAACCAAACCCCTAGCGGGGAAATATAGACTCGGCTGCGGGCAGAATCAACCGGCGTGATATCAATTCGATCGCCCTCACGGTGGAGATTGCCGCCGAACGCCAGCCAGCCGAACCGAGGATGTTCGACCACATAACACGCCGTATTCCAAGCATGGCCGAAGAAGTTCGGTCCGTAGTCGCCGCTGATTGGGTCGGGCCGCAACATGTCGGGAAAGCTGTGAAAGGCCGCCGAAGCAAATCCCTCCTCGTCAATGTCAGTAAGCGCCCCCATGGTGCCGGCGTACCCTACGCGCAGGAGGTAGAAATCATCGGGATGTTCGCGATATTCGCTCAGCAAAGGAATGGCGTTCAATGATGATCCATAATGATGCAGCTGGCGCTCCAGTCGTCGGTCCTCACCTGCAAAGATGAAGTCCCAGTAGCGACGGGCGCTACCGTTATATCCCCAGTGCGGAATGGTAGGATCGTAGCCAAGAATGGCGTTGAGAGTTACCTCAGCTTTGTCCCGATATCCGAAGTATTTCGTCCAGGCATAGACCTCCTCTTGTCCGGTCGAGTCCCAAGGCATTTCGCTGCCAAAGGGATAAGCTTCGCGCCTCCAACGATCGGTGCGCGCGCGCATCTTTGATTCCAGGTTACGGGCCGGCTCCTTCATGCCTTCTCTTTTGAGGTCGGTCAAGATGGCCAGGAAAATGTCGCCCTCCATTTGTCCAAACACCGCCAAATCCCTGGCGTATTCGCACATAGCCATCGAGGTCTCGTAGGCTTGCGTTAAGAACCAATCCCAGGATCGGCTCTCTACCAGCCCACGATGGTTACGCGCCAAGCGATATAGAACCCAATAGGCCGCAGCCACATGAGGGTAGTCATAGGAGCGGTCTACTTGCTCAGAGGCCTGCTGATTCCAACTGGTCCAGGTGCTCCAGTTAAAGTCGCTGCGATAGTATCCCGGTGCTATGTGATCCGGCTGATAAAAAAAGAGGCTCTTGCGAACCCCATATTGGTGAGGCCCCTGTTTGTACTGCAGCCCACCCCAGAGCACCTGCTCAACGAACTCTTCTAGCTTGCCAACTTCTTCCTTGTCGGGTTCGACCAGCTGCTTCATGATGGCCGAAATCCATGCTCCTCCGCCACCCTCGTCACCCAAGCCGGCAATCCACACGCGACTATCTTGAAGAACAATTTCGTTCCTCTTCCGGTTATAGGTCATGACCGACGGGCTTCGGTGAAAAGGATCATTAGGATCGACAAACCACTGCTTGGTGGTTAGGAAGTGTCCCATGTCGCGCACGGTTTCCGCCTCAGGCTTGGTGACGAAATATTGAATGGTCTGAACCAATCCATCTTGATACGTAATGGTAAGCCGTGATCTTCCCCAACGCTTTCCGCGAATGGAATACGCTGCCGAGCCTTGCGCGTCCTGGATTTCAGCCACTTCGAGCGCTCCTTGCGGAGCAACCGTCAATGATTTCACCGCTTTCATATAGTCCAAAAACAGGCGACCTTCCATGTCTTGCGCCAGCACATAACCTGGAATCCCAATTGCCACCGGACGATGGTTCTTCTTTAAGGTGGGTTCAATGCCGCGAATCGTGCTTGACAGCAGAAATTGAATGCCGTAAACCTTCACCTCGCCGGGCTTCAGAATTAAAGAGGTTGGCGGGTTCCATTGCTCGACTCCTTGCCACTCGTTTTCTGCATAGGCCCGAGAGTGAACCAGCCATTCAAAAAAACCTTCAAAGGTTATGCCGCGGGGGGTGGGATCGGTGAAAATCGGCCTGGCTCCCCAGGAATTGGGCTTATCGAGGATGGGAGCGTAGGCTTCAAAGGCGGTCTTGCCATCCGGCACCACGATAAGAGACGGGCCTGCGCCGCTCAAGCGAGTAACCTG
>JAFAPG010000141.1 GCA_019247235.1 Acidobacteriota bacterium | reverse complement strand
AAGAAGCAAGCCGTCGATGTTCGCGTCGTTGAACATCTGTATCGCTGGTCAAATTGGAAGATTGAAGCCGAATCTTCGGACTTCCAGAAAAAAGACTCTCGCACCATTGAATTTCCCGTGACCATTGCTCCTAACCAAGAAGAGGTGATTACCTACACGGTTCGCTATTCTTGGTAGCCGGCTGGGGATCCCCCATCGGCTTTAGGGGGTCGGTCTTTCCGGCACCCGCGGCAGCCTCGGGCGCAGAGGGATACAGGCGGTCAAAGGCCACCCACATCACCGCTAAGAGCGCAAATAAAAGTACGCTGCCTTCCGGGCCTGCGGGCCCACCGCTTAGCCATGGTGGCCCTTGCAGCCCCGACTTCAGCAAATGCCCCGGTTCTACGGTGCCGCTATCGGGAACGCCATAGAGGAAACTCTGCGCCCAATCCCAGGAGGCGTGCAGCCCTACGGCAAACCACAGGTTTCCGGTGCGACGCCGGGTAAGGCAGAAAAAGAAACCGATGGCGGCCGCTCCCAGCGCACCCACCCAGGTTTCACCAGCGTTGCTGCGGTGGGTGTAGCCAAACACCAGCGAGGAGATCACCGCCGCCGGCCAAAAGCCTATCGCCCGGGCGAGCGCAAACAGCAGATACCCACGGAAGGCGAACTCCTCCCAAAGCGCCACCAGCAGAAAGAATAGTCCCCAGAACAGAGCAAACTTCAACGTGCGCAGACCATGCAGCGCGACGCCTTCAACCTTTAGGCAACCCAGCCAATCGAGCCCGACGACCAGAAGGCTGAGGGCGAGAAGGCCGGCAATACAACCTGCCCAAAACCGCGGTCCGAAGGCGGTTTTCCCGGGGAGGCCGTAATCTCCGAAGCGGCGATCTTCAAGCTTCGCCATGGCAAATGCCGGTGTAATGGCAGAAATGGTGAAAAGCCCATAGGCCAGCAGCTGTCCCCATAGCTTCGAGGTGCCGGGCGGGAGCAGGAGCCCGATCACGGTCCAGAGCAGGAGCAGCAGTAACCCTCCGGCGCAAATATAAAGAGGTGCAAATTGCAAGGTGGCGAGCCGGCTACGGTTAAGACCCGGCGGTAAGAGCCAGGAGCCGAAGCCGCCTCGGGCTTTGGGCGGTGGTGACGAGTTCGAAGGCTCGAAATCGAAGTTGTTAGGCATTAAACAATGCCGCGCATTTCTCTCTCGAAAATGTTAAAACACTCGATTCGTAATGAGCAGGCTTTTCCCATTGAGTGGAGATCGTCTCGGTCGGCCACAGCTGTGGGCAGGAGCGCTGTTGCTGGCCTTTCTGGGAGAATGTGTCTGGCTGCTCGCCCACGCTCCCGTGGCAAGTCTATCTCCCGGCGACTTGATCCGTATTGAGGAAGGTCTCAAGCAGTGGCGCGGCCAGAAAATCGCTGGTATCGGCATCGCTTTTGAGGTCGGGACCGACAGCTTGGACCCCGCCATCGAGGTTAACCCGCGAGAACACTCTCCTTTGTGGTATCTGGCGGAATCGGTTTTGTTGGCCGCATTTCGGGTGCGACCCACGTCCATCGTCGGTCTATGGCTGGTGCGAGCTCCATATCTCCTCGTCGGTCTGCTGCTCGGGGCCTCGCTATGGTACGTCGCGCGCCGATTGTACGGAAATGCTGGCGGATACGTCGCTCTGCTTCTTTATTGTTTCTCGCCTACGGTGATTCGTGCCAGCACTCTGTGGTTTGCCCCCCCTGATCTACCCGGTGCCTGGGGCACCTTTGGCGCGGTGTTTACCTCGATTGCCGTGTCCCACACCCTGTATGCTCCGCGTGAGGTCGTGCTCTGGAATTGGCGTCGCATCGCGCTTCTAGGAATCTCGCTGGCGCTGGCCGTGGGTTGGCATTTTGCTCTTTTGCTCCTGGTGCCGCTGTTGCTCGGCTTTCTATGGTACTTGGCCCCCGTAAGAAGGTGGGCAGCGTCGGTCATTTTCTTGGCCGCGCTCGCCCTGGGCTTTCTGCTGCTGCTCTCGGTTTACTGGTTTCATCTCTCGGTCCTGGCGGAGAGTCTACGAGGCGCCTGGCCGCTCGATCTGAGTCGCGCAGCCCTGGGTATGAAAGGAGCCTATCTGCAGATGTTCAGAGAGGTTTTAGAGGCCGGGCCGGTGCTGGCGCTCCTAGGACCGGGAGCGCTTGCCATTTACGCGTTCTGGCCGCGAGCCCGCTACTTTGGCAATACCGCGCCGCTGATAACGGCATTGATGTTTCTCTGTCTACGGGTGGCCTCGCCGCATGAGCCCCAGTCACTGTTCTCCCTGCTCGGCGCAGTGTTTGTTGTGGTCTTTGTGGCCGGTATAGCCGCGGATGTCCTCGAAACCGCTCGCCAGCAGGCGTTCCTGCCTCTTTTTTCCGCCCTTTTGGCGGCCAATGCCCTTTCGAATCTCGTCCGCCTGGCTCGAATTGGCCGCTGACCGGGTGTAAGATGAAGCAGTGGGCCGCAACCTCAATGCCTGATTTGCGTTCTAATCTGGTAAGGGGGCGATGATGAGTTCATCCCGGTTTTCCATTCGACAGGCGGCACTCAGTCTGGCCCTCCTACTGGTCTCAAGCCTTATTTTTGCCCAGAATCGTAGCCTCGGCCCTCGTGGCCCCAGCATCCACGGGGTTCCTCCCAGTGTTACTTCCTTCGGTTTTGGCGGGACCAGAGGTCCGCGAGGCATTGCCCCCAGCGTGACCTCTTTGGGATTCGGGAACACCGGCTTTCGCCTTCGTTCCCCACGTTGTTGCTTTCACCGCCCGTGACCCGCTTTCATCCATCCATTTTATGGACTGGGATATTACGTTCCCTATTTTTCCTATGCGGATCCTTTAGAGGTCATCGATCCAGGTGTCGATGACTCAATGGAAGAGGATAGCCGAGGCGGCCTGACTATCTTCGACCGAGGAGGTCAGGGGCCGCGCGACTATGTGCGCGCGCTACGGCACGAGGAGGGTGCAAGGGCTGATTCGACCCCCACGGGCAGAA
>JAFAPG010000457.1 GCA_019247235.1 Acidobacteriota bacterium | reverse complement strand
AGTTTCGCACGAACACATTGAGTACATGCTGTCGCGAATACCACGGGGCCGCTTCTTAAACGTTGAAGAAATCGCGGCCATGGTGGCATGGATGGTGTCGGAAGAAAACTCTTTCACCACAGGGGCGGTTTTTGATCTGAGTGGAGGGCGAGCAACATACTGAGAGAGCGCGAACCGGCCGCTCGCGTCGATCCGCCTCAGGATGGAGTCTCATTTGAAGACGCCGGGAATGAGTTGGCTAAACTCGACGCCCCTGTCATCATGAGCAGATTAAGTGCAAATCTCCTGGCCGGTGACCAAAGTGGGAGAGATTTCGTCCTAAGATTTGCACGCTTGCGGGTCAGGCGGCGTAGAGGCTTCGCCATTAATACTGCAGCATCACAGACGCTCGTGCCGCCGATTTAGCCGTCAGTATTGGGATTCGGAGCTCAGTCGACGATGATTCAATTACCTTCCTTTAGCGCAAAGGCAACGTAAACACCACCCGAGGTCGATCTGAGGTCCTTGCCACCCCCGGCCGCAATGACGATGAATTGTCGGCCATTGACCTCGTAGGTTATAGGGGTGGCGTTACCAGCGAAGGGCAGTGTAGTCTGCCATAACAATTCTCCTGTTGAAGCGTCGAAGGCGCGAAACTTCTTGTCATAATTGGTTGCGCCAATGAACAGCAGGCCACCGGCGGTAACAATTGGTCCGCCATAATTCTCGCTTCCCGTGTTCCTCATCCCTTGGGAGGCAAGATCGGGATATTCGCCCAAGGGGATTTTCCATGCGTATTCCCCGCTGTTCAGGTTGATTGCATTCAGCGTTCCCCAAGGCGGGGCGACGGCGGGATAGCCCTCTTGGTCATGAAAACGGGTATATCCCGAAAATCTGTATCGCATAATCGGCGGAGCGGGTTGTCCGGATGACAACTCCTTGTTTTCGCCCTCGCTCACATATTTCACCAACGCATTGATTTCGTCACTGGTGAGATTAGGAAAGGCAGGCATTCTCCCGCCGCCTTTTTGAATTCGATCTCTAATCTGCTCCTGTGTCATACGATCGCGTACCCCTAGAAGGGCAGGGAAAAGAGGGGGGGAACCTTTGAGGTCATCGCGATGGCAGATGCTGCATTGGCTCTGATAAATGCCTTTCCCACTCTGCTGATTGCCCGTGTTCTCAGCCAGCTCGACGGCCCAGGCCATTTCATTCGAATTGACGAAGAGAATTCCCGAGTTGGGATCAAAGGCCGATCCCCCCCATTCTGCTCCACCGTCGAAGCCAGGGAATATAACGGTATTTTTTCCAGTGCTGAGGGGTACAAATTGTCCTTCGCTGCGGAAACTTCGAAAGGCATCGAGAACGGCGCGGTGTGCTTCTGGGGTTCGCTCGGTGAGCATATCTTCGGTCAAGCGCTGTCGGGCATAAGGTGCTGGCTTGCTTGGAAGTGGCTGCTCTTCAGCGGCAACTTCCCCGTGTAGGTTACTCGGGGGATATTTGTGGTACTCGATAGGAAATAGGGGAGTTCCGTTGGCTCGATTAAATAGGTACACGTAGCCTTGTTTACTGGTTTGGGCGACAGCTTCGATTGCCTTTCCGTTGTGGGTGACTGTAACCAGCGTCGGAGGGGAGGGGAAATCGCGGTCCCAAATGTCATGTCGTACGCCTTGGAAGTGCCAAATTCGCTCTCCCGTTTCTGCCTTGAGCGCCAGCTCGCAGTCGGCAAACAGATTATCGCCCAGGCGATCGCCACCATAGAAGTCAAAAGCGGCCGAACCGGTGGGCACGTACACAATCCCGGTCTTCTGGTCGACCGTCATTCCTGTCCAGTTATTGGCAGCGCCACTGTGTTGCCAGGCATCCTTCGGCCAGGTCTCATAGCCGAATTCCCCAGGATGAGGAATCGTATGAAAGCTCCAGCGCAGCTTGCCGGTGCGAATCTCATAGGCGCGAATATCGCCGGGAAGCGCCGGCAATGTTTCCGGCAGGCGGCCCCCGACAATAAAGAGGTCTTTGTAAACAACTGCCGGGCTGGTAACCGCAATGAACCCGGTGGCCACATCGCGCCCGAGATCCCCCCGTAGATCAATACGCCCATCCTTGCCGAAGCTAAGTATGGGGCGCCCGGTTCCGGGGTCGAGCTCGTACACGAAGTTCATGACGCCCACGATGATTCTACGGTCCTTATTGTCGGGACTGTTCCAGTAGGCCAAACCTCGATCCGGTTGAGTGCCGGCGACGCCAGAATCAAATTTCCACTTTAATGCTCCTGTGGCAGCATCGACTGCGAAGACCTTTTGCGAGGGTGAGATGCCATAGAGAGTTCCATCGACCTCGAGAGGGCTTGTCTGCAGCCCGCCAGTTTCTTCGGTATTGTACGACCACGCAATTTCCAGCCGACTGACGTTCGATTTGTTGATCTGCGTCAATGTCGAGTAGTGCGTGTTGTCGGAATTCCCACCATAGATTCGCCAGTCCTGGCCTGTAGGTTGACCGGTAGCCTGCGAGGGCGCCTGGGACGGCAGGAGCAACAAAACGATGTACACTAACCACCCGGTGACTCCCAGTTTCATCCGCTCATTAAAACATAGGTTTCGAGTTGAATTGAATGTTTCGCGGCGGGTGGTCATGTTTGCACGACTGGCGATCGTGCCGGGGCCTAAAAAGTGTCCGCGGTACAGGGAGGCGCCAAAGCTTTAATAATTCAGCGCGGAATTCTGCCGAGAAATTCTCTGGGGCCAATTTGGTTGGCTACGAATACACCGGCCCTCTTGGCAAGAGCCTCGCCCCAGCCTCATGCTGGGACTGGTACCTCGATCGGGGTGCCGCACCGTCACTGCCGACGGGCTTGAACGCCCGTAGGCGATTGCCGGCCGCATTCACCGCCAGCTTCGGCATTTGGTCGGTGTATCTGGATTGCCGAAGCTTTGAAAGCCGGTTCTTAAGTGACCCTTAATACCAGCACGCTGCTTGTGCCCCCGCTCGTGCAACCCAAGTTGCCGGAATTTCCGCCAGGAGTCAAAACGTTAACATCGACTGATCCAGGACCCGAAATCTCGCCGGTTGTGAGCGTAACGCTCAATTGTTGGCTGCTGGACACGTTGGTGCTGAGAGCCTTGCCGTTGATCATAACTACGGAAGATGGAAGAAATTGGCTGCCATTGACGGTGAGAACAACACCCTGCTCAACGTCAGAAAAGCTTACCGTGCCTGGCGTTAACGAACCAATTAATGGGGCGGGTCTAGAGCTTCCGCAAAATGGGTTCAACGTATTATTACAACCCGTGATGAACAGAACAGCGAGTGGGACGAACCAAAGACGCGAGGTCATCAAGGTACTCCTTCCTGGGCGGGCCAGGTTCAAGTGGTCTGCCCTCGAGAACCCTGCATTGCAGGATTAGTTTCGGCGGAAGGTAAAATTTCTGACCAGACTGGTGGGCATCGAAACCTAGTGAAGATGTCCAATGCCTGGCGATTCGTTCCGAAACCTCCTTCAACCCTGCTTCCTTGCCTTGGTTGGACTTAACTTGAGCTCTCTCCAATTCACTGAGATGACGAACACAAAATAGGCGAGCACCTCGTGGCTGGTCATCTCTTAACTGCCGTGCTTTCCTGCCGTCCATTGACGTCGACCAGGTTCGCATCTAAACTGCCGGCGGGGAGGTGATTATGCGCTGCTTGATGAAAGTCTCAATTCCCGTAGAGTCAGGGAACACTAGAATTTGCGACGGCACTTTGCCCAAGACATTGGAATCAATTCTTGGTGAATTGAAACCAGAGGCCGCTTACTTTTGCGATGACGACGGTAAACGAACCGGATTTATCTTCTTTGACCTCAAGGACACGTCGCAGATTCCTGCTGTGGCCGAACCATGGTTTCTAGCGTTCAATGCTCATCTTGAGTTACATCCTGTCATGAATCTTGAGGATCTGAAAAGAGCAACACCCGGCATCGAGAGAGCGGTGAAGAATTACTCTGCGATAGCGCAGAGTGCGTCAAGTACTGCTCGATGAGGGTTTGTCTCGTGAGCATGTGACTTTGTGGCCCATTCAGCGGCGCTGCGCCCATTGCCTTCTCTCCCGGGCCACAGCGCTGGCGGGCAGAGTGAGGGAATAATTGCGAAAACCACGTGCGCGCATCGGGGCGTTTTAGCTCTGACTTTCCCGGCCCGGGGCTTGAAGTTGAATGCTCAATGCAGGTCTCGCGCTCTTACGGGCGACGTCTTCAGCTGGGAACATGCAGTCGTCGCACTCTCGAGGTAAGTGAGCTAGTGGCGTTTAATAATGAACACGGTTTTGTCATCAATGCGATCGTCTTCTCCAGCCTGTGAGAGTCGAACATCCTGCTCCGTCGCGAGCTGCAACAAGCGGTTGCAGATCTCTTTTGCCGGCCGCCACGAGTGTTCGCGCAGGACTGCTTCGAGATATTGGCGTTGTTGATCATCACTGCCGTCAAAGACCCCATCGCTATAGAGGAAAAGGATGTCACCAGGATCCATCAATGTGATTTCTGCGAGATCGGAGGAGTTTGCTTCTCGCTGCCGTGACTGCA
>JAFAPG010000454.1 GCA_019247235.1 Acidobacteriota bacterium | reverse complement strand
AATGTTTCCCGGATACCATTTTGAAGCTTGCCGCGACTCGCCACCAGATCGATGTGGTAAATGACCAGCGAGGCTCCCCGACCTTCACCTTCGACCTGGCCGACGCTATAAAGCGGCTCTGTCATTCACAAGCCCAAGGCATCGTTCATTGCACAAATGAAGGCCCGTGTTCCTGGTACGATTTCGCTGTGGAAGTCGTCGGCCAAGCTGACCTAGCCACGGTCGTAAGGCAAACCACCAGCGACAAGTATGTTCGTCCCGCAGAGAGGCCGAAGTACTCGGTTCTTTCTCTCGCTAGCCTGGCCCCCTACGGCATAAAAATGCCTCCCTGGAAGCAAAGCCTGCCAAAATACTTTGGCGAGCGCATGGGATAGACCTTCTACAGGGGTCGTTCCGTTTTCGGGCCGACATTCACGGGATTCCCATAAATCGACTCTGGTTCCCTATTTGGATCGCGAAGAGATTTGCTTCGCTGGAACTCTGGCATCGGCACACTTCGCGCGCGGCATACGGGAACGTGACGGCGGAAGATTGTGGCTCGTCGTCGAAAGAAAGCCGTCGACGTACTCCCAGCAAGCACGCAGTTACGAGCGCGATTTCAGAGCGATCGAGGAACTTAGATCATTCCGGATCGAGCGTAGGAAGCCGAGAACGGCAGCCCTGTGGCAAGGCGTTTACGCCACGATCTGTGCAATAACTGGAAGGAATCTATGCGGTAGCAGCACCGGCCGAGCGCCTGCCGTTTGTGGCCGGGGGGTGCGGGCCGGCAATTTCACCATCCCCGTCGAGCATCTCCGCCGTGGGTGCGCCCGAACGAACATCGATTACGTCCACAATAGCGTGCCAGTCACGGCACAGTTGCCCAATCTGCTTGGAATTAACCTCAAGCAGGAGATCGACTCGGTGACCGTAATCAGAAGCCGCGGCATGAAGGTAAGGGACCTCAATCCCGCGGCGCGACACCGCGGTCAGAATCCGCATCAGCGTACCCTGCGTGTTGCGATAACGAATGTGAAAGGCTTTCATTTCTGTTCTCCCAAACCTAAGTGCGCATAACGCTTATTCTTCTTCGAAAAGCATCTCTGACAAGGCGGCTCCCGCCGGCACCATGGGATAAACGTTAGCCTCAGGAGCGCAATCGAAGACCAGTAATTCCGGCTGCGAGGAACGCAGAAAGCGTTCGAGTGCATCCCCGGTTTCGGGAGTCACTGGATATTCGCTCACGGCATCTTCTGAAATCCGCACTGCATTAATACGATAAGCCCGAGCAATCTCGACAAAATCAGGATTGTCGCTGAGATCGGTTTCCGCGTAGTTGCGTTGGTAAAACAACTGCTGCCACTGTCGAACCATGCCAAGATATTTGTTGTCGACGATTACCAATTTGATGGGCAGGTTTAGGCGGCGCACGGTGGCAAGTTCTTGAATGTTCATCTGGAAACCCCCGTCCCCAGATACGCAGAGAACCGTCGCGTCGGGTTTTGACAGCTGGACGCCAATTGCCGCCGGCAAAGCAAAACCCATCGCACCCAACCCCCCCGAGGTAATGAAGCCTCGCGGAGAGGCGGAACGGTAACGCTGTGCTGCCCACATTTGGTGTTGCCCGACGTCGGCCAAGATCACGCTGTTATCCGGTAATCGTCCAAACAGCTCGTCCAAAAAACGAATCGTAGGTTGCGCCAGGCCTCGAGGATCAAGCTCGGCCCGGTCCGGGCCGCACGCCAGAGCCCGCCACTCGGTCCAATCCGGCAGTTTTACGCGGCTAATTCGCTGGCGAAACGAAGGCACGGTTTCGGCCAGATCGCCCACCACCGGCAATTCACAGCAACGAACCCGGTCGAGCTGGGCAGGATCAATTTCAAAATGCACGATCTTGGCGTTGGGGGCAAAACGGGTCGGGTCGCCAGTGACTCGATCGTCGAGACGAGCGCCAAAGACGAGCAGCAAGTCAGTCTCATGGAGGGCCATATTTGCGGCCCGGGTTCCATGCATACCGACCATACCAAGATAATAGGGCGAGGAAGGGGCGACGGCGCCGAGACCATGTACGGTGGCAAAGGTAGGGACGTTCAAGCTATCAAGTAGCTGCCGCAACTCGCCGATGGCGCCAGAGAGCTTCGCTCCAGCGCCCACCAGAGCCACCGGTCGCGTGGCCGTGCGCAAAAGCGAAACCACCGAATCAGGAAATGCTCCCGCCGAAGTTGTCTCTGGGGGGCGGCGCTGGGGAGTAAACTTCACGGGTCCGGCAAACTCCATTTTGCTCTTCAGGAAATCGGTAGGAATGTCGATGACGACCGGGCCGGGCCGGCCCTCGCGAGCCCAATAAAATCCTTCGGCAATGACCGCAGGTATTTCTTCCATCGAGCGGACCAGACGGCTCCACTTGGTTAAGGACAGGGTCAAGCCGAAGACATCGGTTTCTTGAAAAGCGTCGGTTCCAATCAGCGCACTGCGAACCTGGCCGGTGATGCATACGAGCGGCACCGAATCCATCTTGGCGTCGGCTATTCCGGTCACCAGGTTGGTGGCTCCAGGTCCGCTGGTGGCGATGGCGACGCCCACTTGGCCGGTGGCGCGCGCGTGGCCTTCGGCGGCAAACACCGCACCCTGTTCATGCCGAGTGAGAACGTGGCGAATGCCGCTTCCCTCGAGAGCGTCATAAAGCGGCATGATGGCTCCGCCGGGATAGCCGAATACCAGCTCAACTCCCTCGTTTCGCAAACAGGCGAGAAATATTTCCGCGCCTCTAAGCATTGACCGCCTGCTTCTGAGGGGAGGAGTCGGCCTTCTGCGCCTGTTTCCCCGCATCCTTTTGTAACCACGACATCATGGCCCGCAAGTTGGCTCCCACTTCCTCGACCCGGTGCTGCTTCTCAGCCTCCCGGAGGGCAGAAAATCGTTTCCCCCCATTCTTGTTTTCTTCAATCCACTCCCGAGCAAATACCCCGCTCTGAATATCCGCGAGCAATTTCTTCATGGCCGCACGAGTCTCATCGCCCACCACCTTCGGCCCGCGGGTGAGGTCTCCATATTCGGCGGTATTTGAAATTGAGTAGCGCATGCGGCCCAGCCCACCTTCATAAATCAGGTCGACGATCAACTTCATCTCATGAATGCATTCGAAGTAGGCGATTTCCGGCTGGTAACCCGCTTCAACCAGAGTCTCAAAACCTTTCTTCATGAGCGAGGTCAGCCCTCCGCAGAGAACCGCCTGCTCGCCAAACAAATCGCTCTCGGTCTCCTCTTTGAAGGTTGTCTCAAGCACACCGGCGCGAGTCGAACCAATCCCGTAGGCGTAGGCCAGGGCCAGTTCGTGAGCGCGTCCGCTGGCGTCCTGCTCGATGGCTAGAAGCGAGGGCACCCCTCGACCTTCGCTATACACACGCCGCAATAAGTGTCCAGGGCTCTTCGGAGCAATCATGACCACATCCACATCGCGAGGGGGAACGATGGTCTTGAAATGAATGCTGAACCCATGGGAGAACCCGAGCACCTTGCCCTTCGCAAGACCCGGTTTCACCGATTCATACAGAGCCGCATGGGTCTCGTCGGGAGCCAGGATGTGGATCCAATCTCCGCGTTTTGCCGCCTCCGCAGGAGAGAGCACCGTGAAACCATCGTTGCGCGCTTGTTTGGCACTCGTTCGGGTGGGATCGAGACCAACAATGACGTCATAACCGCTATCCCGCAGATTTTGCGCCTGCGCATGTCCCTGACTGCC
>JAFAPG010000142.1 GCA_019247235.1 Acidobacteriota bacterium | reverse complement strand
TATAGTCACGCAGGTGGAATGCACCGAGACCTCCGGTCTGCACAATGACGACTATTGCCAACGGTTGCAAATCGTTATCGACCTCTAGCTTTAGAGACTGTCGAATGCCGTCATCGGTTAGCATAAAATCGTCGGCCGTAAGCGAGAAAACAAGGTCGCCAGTCTTGGTCTTGACCAGCGCTGGTACTAACACCAAATTCGATCGGGCCGTGAGAGCCGACGGTTGGGAGCTAGCTGACCATTGTTCTCGACTCTGCCCATTGGCCGTCATGGCGAATGAAAAAAAGAATGGCGCAAGGGCAAAGACAAATTTGAAAGGGTTCATCTTGAGAAACCTTCAAGAAACAACCTCATCCAACTCGCGTGGCACCTTGTCCAATTGTAAAGCTGTTTCGGCACATTAAGGATCTGCAACTAGGGGCGTCGGGGCATGTTCTTTGCTAGACTGACAGCATTTCTTGTGGTCGGCCGTGCAGGAAAAAGTCTCAAATCCCCAAGTGTTGCGGTTTGGAACATATGAGGTTGATCTGCGCTCTGGGGAATTGCGAAAAAATGGGATAAAGGTCAGGCTTACAGGGCAGCCGTTTCAAATTCTGACTATCCTGCTCGAGCACCCCGATGAAGTCGTTACCCGCGAACAATTGCAGCGGCGCCTTTGGCCATCAGATACTTTTGTGGACTTTGACCGCGGACTCAATGCTGCGATCAACCGGGTACGCGAAGCTCTCGGAGACTCCGCCGAAAACCCACGTTTTGTAGAAACCCTTCCGCGGCGCGGCTACCGATTTATTGGGCAGCTGAATGGGTGTCCGAAAACAGGTTCTATCGCCGGCGACTCGACTCATGGCGGGCAAGAACTCACAGCAGACGGCCGCCGGCTGGCCCAATGGCAGCGCTTCTTTCGAGTGATGGTCAACCGAGCGCCCGCCCTTATAGTCATCGCGGCGACGAGCGTAACATTGACGGTCGTCGGAGCAAAACTTTGGTTGCGCCGGTCGGCGCTCCCTGGCCGCTCGCAGTGGGTACAGCTCACGAATTTTCCGGATTCAGTCACCCAGCCTGCACTTTCTTGGGATGGTCGTATATTGGCGTTTATCCGTGGTTACTCGACATGGGTCGGTCCGGGGCAGATTTACGTGAAGCTACTGCCGGATGGAGAACCGGTCCAACTGACACACGACGCCGCTCTCAAAACGGATCCGACTTTTTCCCCAGATGGCTCGCGGATTGCCTACACCACGCTGGATTTCAAGGACTTTAGCTGGGACACGGTTGTCTCTCCCACGCTCGGCGGAGACCCGCAGCTACTCTTGCGGAACGCATCCGGACTCACTTGGATCGGCCCCAAGCACGTGATGTTTTCCGAGATCAACGCGGGTGTTCACATGGGGATCGTGGCAGCCGAGGAGAGCCGCCTGGGAGCGCGGCAGGTTTATTCCCCGACTGACGAACCAGCCATGGCACATCGCTCCTACTCGTCACCTGATCGCAAATGGGTGTTGCTGGCGGAAATGGATAAGGACCACTACTTTTTGCCCTGCCGCCTCGTTCCTATGGACGGAGGCTCGCAGGGGCGACACGTCGGCCCTCTCGGGGGTAGCTGCATGTCTGCGGCTTGGTCACCAGACGGCAAATGGATGTACTTTACGGCGAATCCCGGAGGCGTCAATCACATCTGGCGGCAGCGCTTTCCCAATGGCCGAGCGGAGCAAATCACGTCCGGACCCACGGAGGAGGAAGGAATCGCGGTGGCGCCAGATGGTCACTCGTTCGTGACCGCAGTGGCGTTGCAAAGTACTTCACTATGGGTGCATGACTCGAGAGGCGAACATCAAGTCTCCCTCGAAGGCAACGCAACGAAACCGAAGTTTACCCCGGACGGCAAGAAACTCTGTTACTTGATTAGCAAAGAAGCGACTAATGACTTCGCGTTTTACAGGAACCCGGGTGAGCTTCACATCGCAGATTTGCCATCGGGGCGTTCCGAAGTATTTCAGCGTGGCTTGTCCGTACTAGACTATGACATCTCCGCCGACGGTCGGCGAATCGTGATGTGGACCACAGGCCACGACGGGAAGTCGCAATTTTGGGTGGCGCCGTTCGATCACAGTAGTGCCCCTATGCAGGTCCCAGAAGAAGAGGGTGCATCTCCAATGTTTGGGCCAACCGGCGAAATCTTTTTTCGCCGTTTGGAAAAGACCTCAACATTTGTTTACCGTATTCGTCCCGACGGCACAGGTCTACGAAAAGCCTTTCCCGATCCCATATTTCTCCTTTTGTCTGTTTCGCCGGAGGGAAAATGGATTATTGGCTGGGCGCCGTTGCCGGGCACCGGACAGCCCGCAATTCAGGCCTTCCCTTTGAATGGTGGGCCCGCGGTTGTCATTGGGCGACGTTCCTTCTTAAGCTGGTCGCTCGACGGGCGTTCCGCACTGCTTGCCGGATCTTATTTTGTGCCGCTGGCACCGGGCGAGTCCCTGCCGCCAATTCCCAAAGGAGGGTTTCAGTCAGACGAGCAAATCGCACAGCTTCCTGGGGCCCGTCGCATCGAGGGAGCTGGAGTGGTACCCGGTCCCTCTGCTGACATATAGGCGTTCTACCGTGCCACGATACAACGGATCCTCAATCGGATACCGATTCCGTAACGCAGATCGAGTGAAGCCGGATTGCCCCTCTGAGACGCCGCCAGGTATTGCAGCTTTCGGACATCCGAGCGGGATCCTACACGCAGTCCCCATTTCGCTGATGTCAGTCGAGGCATGTCCAGCATCCTGCTAATTGTCGATCGGTATGACCACTCAGCGTTCATGGCTGGGTAAGCTGGCGACCCGTAGTGTGCCTATGTTGGAACCGTCGCCGGCAGCGCGCCAAGAAATCATCGCCCCGGATAGTAGAGTGTCACGTAATAGTTCTTGGTCTCCTGACTCGTGCCTTGAAAGCCGGTGTCAAAGTTGAAGGACCATCGCATGGCAATGTTGTCTCGCACATTGAGCACGCGGCCATAGTCGCATTGGGATGGAGCAGCGGTGTTTTTGGGGCAGGCCCAATAGAAGAATGGCTGGAAATTCCGGAACGGCCCTGTGCTACCACTCGCAGCGAATGCAGGGTTTCCACGAGCGAGGCCAACGTGCGCGTTCAGACTTTCTAAATCGGCCAGCTCTGGTAATACCCAATCGTTTGTACCCGCGTAATTGCTATCAGCCAGCCCCTTGAGCCAGAGACCGATGGCTTGAAAATGCATGGCTCCCCCGACGGCAACTGCCGCCATCGTGATTTCGTCGTGGATGGGCTTACGCGGGATGGTCACGCTGCCCGATACGCCGAAGGGCTGAATCGCAGCGAGATTGGCGTCCAGGAGCCAGGAGATTCCCGAAGCGGCGTCGTACACGGCAAGGCCAGCGGCTGGTCCGCCGGCGTACTTTGAAAGTCCCCTGGCTCCGCTTTGAACCGAGCTGCCTGAAAGCAAGCCACGATGCATGGCTAGGACATGGAATAGGTTAAATTGTGTCGTGTTCGAGCCGCTTTGGCCAGTCAGAAACGAATAGGTCTGTTGTCCCGTCTGACCGCCTTGGGTGGCGGACCAGTAGAGGGCCGGATGCAGGTTCCGGAACCCCACGACGGAGTTTTGAAAGCCGGGTGCAACGCTGCTCGGGTAATTCAATTTTAGGCCTCGGTAAAAGAGAATCCCAAAGGCACTTTCCTGGCAATTAGGCCCAAACGAATTCCCGTCAAAGCCGCGATGCACAGTGCATGTGGGGTCATGGACAGGGTCGGTGATCGTGACGGGTAGCTGCCAAGTGTTGTGGCAAAGATAGCCTTTGCCCTGGCAGGGGATCGTGTTCATCGCCTGCACGAAGCGAAGCGCCGTCGGATAGTCCATGAGTCCGATTGGAGCCACGCTTGTGATGCCAGCGGCCTTAAGGATGGCCTGCCCCTCTGGGCTGGCGGCAAAATTTGCGTCTGCAAGCCAGGTAACGTTCTGATTAGTGTCGTAGACAGTGCCGTTGGCTTGGACTATTAGCCCTTCCACCGTCGGCGCAGGCGAGAGGATTCCTTTCGCGATTCGGACGCCGAGCAAGCCCACTAACACAATCGCGAGAAGTAGTATCAGCTTCCTCATAGGAATCGAAACCAGGATTTTGGATTTGCCTCTGTCGCTCGTGCATCGTACCGTTCTGCGCGACCTGGACACAAGAAATTTAGGAATGGTGGTCGCAGCTTGTCTGACCAATGTAGGTGACTGCGCCCTCACGCCCATTCAAACGGTGTCAACTCTCGCAGTGGCCTCCGATAACCGGCACACCGCCCCTCTTCGCATCGCAGTCGCGGAGTCAGATCACGCGAGCTCCCGGATCAATTTTGCGCGTGCGAGCAGTTTGCCAAGCGGGAGTTGCCAGCGCCACTCGAGGAAGGGGCTTTCGCAAGTACCTGAAAAGAATGGCTCCTTAGGTAATCGCTGGAAGCTTCGCGGTTAACAGCCGGAACCACTCCCAAAGGTGCATGACTATCATCGAGTACCTGGTGATTATTTAGCTCAGGTGACCTCGCCTTTCAAAATTCGCAGGATGGCAAGTATCGTGTTCCAGTTCCGGGTTGTCGCTTGAGAACCAAAAAGTTTGTCGATTTGGCCAAGATAGCCAATCGTTTTCATGTGCCGACGGTACATTCCAAAGACAAAGCGGTCTTTCGAGCCGATGATTCGTACGAACCACTTCCCATGGGGTGGAAGCGCGCATGGCATGAAGCCCAGGCCCCGCACCCCTTTCGACAAGATACTGACGAATCGAATAACATCCGGGAGGGACCGTGTAGCTCCGAATGGATTCTGCCTCTCCAGGCGAAGAAGATCACGACCATTGCAGAGCACAATTTCGGCAGCGAAGGGCAACCGTCGCAGGAGTTCGGCCCGAAACTTTGTTCGAGGTCCGGGTTTGCGAACCACGAACGTGCCTGCAGCACCCACATTGACGACGCTATAATCGCTCAGCTCTCTTGCCATAATGCTTGGGCGAAAACTCCTGTGCCCGCCAACATTGATGCCCCGTAGGAAAACAACAAGA
>JAFAPG010000451.1 GCA_019247235.1 Acidobacteriota bacterium | reverse complement strand
AGAGCTAGGCCGCTATATCAAAGCAGGCGCAACCAATTATTTCCTGGTGAACACTAGCGATATTCGCCCGGTTTCAATGTCGATTCGTGCCGTGATGGATGCGGTCTGGAAGGGCCTTCCCGGTGACCACCCCTCCGATGACTTCTACCAGCAGTGGTCGTCAGAGGAGTTCGGAGAAAAAGCCGCCTCGAAATTAGCCGATTTGTACAAGGAATATTTCAATGCTCCCGCCCATATCGGTGAGCCAGTTCACGAGTATGGCGATCAGTTCTACCATACCCAGGCGCGCCGGATGATGCTCACCTACATGATCGATTCTCCCCTGTACGCCATTCCCAGCCAGGCTCCCAAGTGGCAGACCCCCCGTGTTTTAGGATGGGGGCTCGGGGGAAATCAGGCGGTGGGTAAGACATGGTTGCGTGATGCCATAGCTCAGGAAATCAAGCAATGCGGCGAGGCACAGGTGCGATGGGATGCGGTCTGGAAAAAGGCTCAGGAAATTGAAGCCTTGATTCCCGCGGAGCGCCTGCCTTTCTATCACGCGCAAGTAATCGCCATGATCGCCATCAATCGCGAAAGTAATCGCATTCTATTTCTCATCGCGAGAGCCATGGAGGACGCTCAACGAGGAAATACTAGCGAGGCGCATCAGTCGATCCGTCAAGCCTTGGCGTCATTCGATGAGATTCAGCGCGCCGAGGAAGCGGCGGAGTACGACAAGTGGAAACATTGGTATCGAGGTGATTGGCTTACTGGTATCCCCCGCACTCGTCAAATGTTGGAAACCCTCTCTAGATTTATCGACGATCCAGAGACTTCTCTTGCTCCTCCCATCCTCTGGGACGGCTGGGAGGCCTACTACCACATCATGCATTATGAAGGGGAGCGCTCGGCAGAGGTGAAATAGTCTGAACTAGAGAAGCACAGAGTCGTGCTTCTCGAAGAGGGTTTTCAGGGCCGCCGCGGAACGCTCGGGCAGTGAGTGGATACCCTGAACCAGTGCATAGATGTTCGAGGTCATAATTAACAGATAGCGAACCGGAGCTGGATCTGGGTTCCAGTACGTGTGTGCGGTGCCGCGCGGAACAAAGACGGCGCAACCTGCACCTGCTTCGTGAATTTCGTCTCCTACGCGAACCTGCAATTTGCCCTCAAGCACGTACCAAGCTTCATCATCTTTGTGGTGAAGATGCAACGGTGCAATCCATCGGGGCGGGCCGGGAGGCGCTCCGGCGTCCTGCCATTCGGCAATAATAAAATCTTGACCCAATGATCCCACTGTTTTTCCGGCCAGAGGAGACGCAATAATCTTCGAGCTCATAGCGAGTTATCGTATCAAAAACGTACACAGTTAAAAGGGAACTGCCGGTTCTGAACGGCTCGGTGCATTCCACATTCAAGTAGTAGAGGCTCAATACTGAAGTAGTGAGGTCAGCTCCATGAAGCTGCTAAGATGCGGTGCTTTGCTCGAGAGCGGTTATGGGATTTGCCGTCCCCCGGTTACATCCACCACCGACCCGGTTATATAGCGGGCATCGTTGGAGGCCAAGAAAACGTAGGCCGGCGCCAGCTCAGCGGGTTGTGCAGCCCGTCCGATCAAAGTGTTTTTACCAAATTCCTTAACTTTTTCTGGCGGCATCGTCGTCGGAATTAGCGGCGTCCAGACCGGCCCCGGCGCCACGGCATTAGCGCGTATTCCTTTCTCGATGGCAAGCTCCGCCAGGCTCTGAATAAACGTGCGGATCGCCCCCTTGGTGGAAGCATAGGCGAGCAGCTGCCCACTTGGTTGAAATGCCTGTACAGAGGTAGTAGCAATAATGGAACCTCCGGGGGGCATTTTCGGAATGGCCGCACTGCAAAGATAAAACATTGAGTAAACATTGGTTTTGTACGTACGATCGAATTCCTCCGCACTCCATTCATCCACCTGTTTGCGAACGCTTTGTATGGCAGCGTTGCTCACGAGGATGTCGAGCCGCCCAAACTCGGCGAACATACGCGCAACAAGTTGTTCACAGTGCTCGCGCGAGGTGATGTCACCGGGGACAGTTACCGCCTTACGGCCCGCGCGACAAACAAAGGAAGCTGTTTCCTCCGCATCCTGGTGCTCGCTGAGATAGGAAATCAAGACATCAGCACCTTCCCGGGCAAAAGCAATCGCAACCGCCCGTCCGATTCCGCTGTCCCCGCCAGTAATTAAGGCCGCCGTGCCCTGCAACCGGCCGCATCCCCGGTAGGAGTTCTCGCCATGGTCGGCCTTGGGTTGTAAAGCCTGCTCGGACCCGGGTACCGGCTGCGGTTTCGCAGCGTACGGAGG
>JAFAPG010000475.1 GCA_019247235.1 Acidobacteriota bacterium | reverse complement strand
CGTGAAGCGGTTGAGCGCGCCCATCGAGGCGAGGGAGCGACCCTCATCGAAGCCAAGATGATGCGTATGAAAGGGCACGCCATTCATGACTCTGCCGAGTATGTCCCGCGAGCCATGTTTGACTACTGGCGCACGCGTGATCCCATTGCTCGTTTTGAGAATTACCTAGTCCAAGTGAAGCACTGGCTCTCCCCCGAGGAGCATCGAAAGCTCATCGCCGAGGTGGAATCGTACCTAGAGCAGGAACGCGAGATGGCGGTGAATTCACCAATGCCTAACTCCGAGAGCGCCGAGGGTGGTGTCTACTGCGAGGCCGGCTGCCATTCGGTGCGCCCAAGATATGCCGCCCCTCGACCAAGGGTGTTCGACAAGACCTCAGTTCCGCGATCGAAACCAGCAGCCCTACACTTTACATAATCTCGCCTTGCGGCAGAAGGGTTTCGCCAATCCGTGCTCCAATTTGTGGTAGGGACAATCTCGCGTTATTAGGCGTGTGTTCAAGCCCTCTTATCCGTCGGCAGCAGTTTGGCCGGAGCGGGCATCTGTCAACCGCGGGCGAGAGAAAAGGTCGGACAGTTTGGGCTTTGCTGGTACGGATCATTTCTCAAGCCCTAGGTCTCGACGCTGGTTCGATGGTACCTAGTGGGGAGAGTTTTCCCGGAGTTGCCCTAGGCTGAGTACCCGGGTCCTGATCTCCTCCGGCATGAGACCATTCTCGCGCAGTCTGCGGAGGCTGAGCGCATCATGGCGTTTTGCCAAGCGTACTCCACGATCATCGCACACCAGGTTGCAGTGATAGAAACGTGGCCGGGCAAAGCCTAGCGCATGACAGAGTAGCAGTTGCCGCGCGGTGGACTTCAATAGGTCTCGTCCGCGCACGACCTCTGAAATCTTCATGGCATGATCATCGACTACAACCGCCAGTTGGTACGCCGGTACTCCATCTTTTCGCCAGATCAAAAAATCGCCAAAGTCAGTTCCCGCGGTGAAGCGCTGGTCACCTTGACATCCATCGCGAAACTGAATGGTTTTGCCTTCAGGGATACGGAAACGCCAATTAAAGTCCGAGGGATCCTTGACCAGAAGGCGTGTTTTGGTTCGACAGGTTCCCGGATAGATGGCTTCGTCATCGCCATCTTGGGGAGCGCTGGCGGCTAACGCCAGGTCACGTCGCGAACATGAACACGGATAGATCAAGCCGAGGTGGTAGAGCTCTTGCCAAGCTTCCCGGTAATAGCTCTGTCGCTCGCTTTGTGAGTAGGGACCAAAGGTGCCACCCTGATCGGGACCCTCTTGCCAGACAATGCCCAGCCAGCGTAAATCTTCCAGCATGGCTGTGACAAACTGCGCACGACAGCGCCTTCGATCGAGGTCCTCGTTGCGCACAACCAGTGTACCTCCGGCCTCGGTGGCCCGTTGGGCAGCAATTAGGAAAGTATGAGCATGACCCAGGTGCAGGTATCCGGTAGGCGAGGGCGCGAGGCGCCCTCGATATTGACTCACGGCTATGGGGAGCGTCTTCTAACCTCCCTGGATTGAGAACTTGTGGCGAGAATCACAGACCTCGCGGCGGCGGCGGTACGTCAACCGCCAGGCGCCATTTTTGACCAAACCGACAGCTATGCTGTCGCAATGCGCCTTATTAAATCCTCTTGCTCGGCCTTGCTCTCGGCTCCGATGGTGAAGGCGTCGAGAACGCCCAGCGAAAGTGCGAAGCGTAAAGCATCGTCTTGACGGTGCCGCAAGTCTCCAGCGCCAAGAATTTTCATGCCGACAACCGCCTTTCCTGCAGCTTTCATCTCCTTCAGCAGACTAATCACGGTAGCAGGGTCAGCATCCATATTGGATTGAATAGGGTTGATCCGCGCAAGATCTACCTCGACCCAGGGAGATTTGGCGGCAGCCCGCAGCGCCTCGAGGGAATGACAGGAGCAGCCGTGGGCACGAATGACCCCCTTATGTTTGGCCTCAGACAAAACCTCCATTACGCCCCGATAACGATCAGTCCAATCGCCTTCGGTAAGGCAATGCATCAGCAGGATGTCAATGTAGTCGGTACCGAGCTCCTTACGGAAGCGATCGATGTCGGCGCGCATCTCGCCGGGATCGCGAGCCCAAGATTTGGTTAGCACAGTAACCTTGTCTCGTGCCACCTGCTTGAGGGCGGCAGCCACATGGGGATGACTGCCATAGGAGTCGGCGGCATCAAAAAAGCGCAAACCGTGGTTGTAGCCATTCAAAAGCAAATTCGATAAGCCGTCGATGCCTAGTGACGTTTGGTGTGAGTGGTGACCGACCCCGACGGTCCCAGTGCCCATGGCCAGCCTGCTAGTCTGAATACCGGTCGTTCCGAGCATCACCGTATCCGAAGCGCTGATCTTGGCCACAAGCTGAGACATTGCTGTCCTGGGACGATCAAAATTGAACCCCATCCAGGCTGCGCCAACTCCCGTTGCGGTTTTCGAAATAAACTCTCGTCGCTTCATGGGGGGACACTCCTCAAGGTAAGATTCCGCCCCGCATCTAGGCAGGATGGCCGAGGCGCAGCTGCGGAAAAGTATACTCCCCTCGTTTAATGACCCAAGTATTCGTTATAAACGGAGTAGAATCTATTTGTTGCCGGCATTAACTCTCGAGGACACTAGCAAGACTTTCCCCTGGACCATAAACATAGATTTCAGCTAAAGTGAATGGTTCAACTAAAAGACTCCAAATAAACACCAACCCGAGACCGCGTCGTACCGGGCACGGAGGCGAGCAGGCTGCCGCTTGGGGCCAGAGCAGCATGCGAGACGGAGGAACTTACTCCTAGATTTCGCCTGGTGTTGGGCAATTACGAATGAATGACGAAAGGCCGGCAACAGTCTTCCTTCTGGCCCAAAATCGGCTCCTTAGGGAAGCTCTGTCTCGAATTCTCTCCAAGAAGAACGATCTTTCTGTAGTCGGTTCTTGCGCTCTTTCGCCCGATTCGATGCGCGAGATTCTGTCGGCGGCACCTGACGTCTTGGTGATTGACTCCTTTACGACGAATCTAGCTCACGTCGAATTCGTTCGGGAGGTTCAGCAAAACATTCCGCAGGTCAAGCTCGTGATGATTGGCATGGAGACCGATGGCCAGCACTTTTTACAAGCGATCCGTGAGGGCGCGATGGCTTACGTCGTAAAAGACGCCTCGGCCCTGGAGGTCGTGGCGGCGGTTAGGACGGTCGCCAGTGGCGGGGCGGTTTGCTCACCTGAGTTGTGTGCGTTCTTGTTCCGGTTCGCTGCGCGCCAGAATCATATGCCAAACTTTCACG
>JAFAPG010000445.1 GCA_019247235.1 Acidobacteriota bacterium | reverse complement strand
GGAAGTCGCTAAAATCATTGATTGGGGGAGAGACTTAGGCGAAGGACTGCAGGTCGCAATCACTCGAGCATGAGTTTGCAAACTTGTGATCAACCCACTAACCATTGAGCCCGATTCCAGGGAGTGTCCGAAAAATCGATCGTTTTGTCTTGGACTGGTCCTAACGTGGTCCGTGCAGTCCGCCAGTAGGGAAATGGCGTTCGGTCAAAATGATAATTCGAGCCAGTATTCATGCTGCTGGGGCTCGTAGTATCGCAGTAAGTCACCGAGTCGTTGTTTTCATTGCACAGCGGTGCAACGAATGCTCTCCGAAAAAGATAAACCGCGACAGGCATTCCTCTTTCACCGAGCGTACCCAATGCTGCGGGATCGACCTTCTCCCCCCACTTACAACGCGGTCGAACCGCAATTGAAAACATTTTTTTTCTTTTGTCCAAAAATGCGGAGGCTTGATCTGCTCCGCTCCGTGCATCACGGGGCTTTGATCGGGCCCCAAGTGAAAGCAGTAACGGATGCTGGCAAAAGAACTCTTGCTCCGGGCGTGGAGTACATTGAAAAGGCACTAGATGATGGTTGGCTTCAAGTCGCGCGACTCTCGTCGAAGGAAAGAAGCATGGCGCAAAGCATCATTTCCAAGGGCGGTCTCAGCGCCGAGGAGGCCGAATCAATTGCCCTGGCCAGCTCTCGCAAACTCATGGTCATCCTCGATGACAAGGCGGCCCGCTCATTTGCTGAGATTGCAAGGATCGCATTCCTTGGAACTGCGGGGCTTCTGTTCCAGGCGTTTGTTAAAAAGCATTTGACTCCGGCTGAACAGACATCAAAAAGGGGACATGCTGGAAGGTCGACAAAGTTGCTAGACGTCACTCCTGGGGCATTCTGGCGCAAGTTTTTTTTCAAAACCGAGGGACTCGGACCAAACTATGCCGTTTTCGAGCAGGAGGGCCGTCCTGTGACCGCCGACCTCTCAAGTTGCGCTCCACCCCTAAACGCGGCGCCCTACGGGCGCCGCAGGTGTTGCGCGCAAGCCGAGAGGTCAGAGACATATTGGTTATGAATACCTGGGGGGAGATGGGGCCAGATTAAACGATCAAATGGAGCCAAATGAAGTTGTCAAACGCAGGCCCCCGCAACCACGAAAGTTTTTTGTTTGACCATTCTCCGTGAACCCCGCAACGCATTATAAAAAGGGCGCCCTTTCAGGTAGGTTTTGAGCGCTGACCTCATCCCCTCCCGAAAGGAGCACCCTAAATGGACAGTACAAAGTATATCGGCATGGATGTTCACAAAGAAGTGACCTCGATTGCGATGATGAACGGCGATGGAAAACTGGTGATGGAATCTCTCATCGAAACGAAGGCGATCACCCTGCTGCAGTTTATACAAGGGCTACGCGGTGCCTTGCATGTGACGTTTGAAGAAGGAACCTGGGCGGCTTGGTTGTACGACCTACTGAAGCCACACGTCACGAAGCTAGTCGTATGCGATCCACGGAAAAATGCCCTGCTGAATGAAGGCAACAAGAGCGACAAGATTGACGCGCGCAAGCTAGCCGATCTACTGCGCGGCGGATATCTGCGTTCGGTCTACCATGGAGAGAACGGTCTACGAACGTTGAAGGAGCTGTCCCGCAGTTATCTGACGGTCAGCAAAGATCTCACCCGCGTTATGACGTGCGTGACACAAATCGAAATTGGTTGACACTTTTTCTTCCCTCGAGGCGGCAGGTCGGGAAAGCGTAATGTTGTAGTGCACATCAACTCGCCAGTCCTTGACCACAACCTTGTCCAGGACCATGCGCATGAGCTTCTGTTTGTCCTCAAAGGAAGAGTGTTGAGCACGATCCGACACCAAAGCTCGAAACTCCTCGAGGTCACGCTGGATATCGCCTTCTTGCTTTTGCTCGCGAGCCATCTTTTCCACAAGCTCCTTCTCTCGACGGAGCGTGTCGAGCTTTGCGTCCACCAGCCGTCGGCGCTTCTGCAACTCCGGGAGTTCAATGGCGCCGGCCTGGTAGGCATCCAGAAGCCGCGCCATCTCCGTGTTCGCCAACTTGATCTGCGTCGCCAGCTTTTGCCCTTGTTCGCTCAGGCCAGCCTCTTCTCCATCCTTCCGGTGAATCCTGCACTCCCGATACGCTTCTAACACTAAGTCTGGATCTTGCAGCCTGGTGCTCACTTCTTTCCAAACCAGTTCGTCCAAAGCATCGGCACCGATGCATCTCTGTGAGCATCGCTTCTCGATCAGGAAGGGGTTCTTCGTTCCCGGACAGACATAATAATGGTTGCAATTGGGATTTGCCGTATTACTGCTGACACGGCAACTTAACCCGCAGTGTCCACAGCGGACCAGCCGTCGTAGAAGATAAGCATCCTCCTGCAGATTCCGCGGAGAGAATCTCTGATTATCTTTGACCCGGATCCCGGCTTGATGAAAGGTCTCCAAGTCGATGATGGGAGGAATCGAAATCGGGATCCACTCCTCTCTGGGCCGAAGAATGCGTTGGCTAGAGGGCCTCTTTTGACCATGCGTCCCTTCCATCGCTGCACAGTTGTGGCGGTTGTAATACAACGTGCCAACATAGGCCTCATTATGAAGAATTCGATCCACGGTATAGAAATTCCATTCCCGACCACCACCTGGCGCCAGAGTTCCCTCCAGTGTGAGTTGCTTTGCGATCTGACGAACCGTCCAGCCTTGCTTCGCATAGAGATTAAAGATTCTGCGAACCACCACCGCTTTAGTCTCATCGATCTCCACATGTGGCGCCACACCGTCACGACGGGGAATACGCACATAACCGAAAGGGGCTCTCCAGTTAATCACCTCACCACACCGAGCTCGATAGAGCTTGCCGCGCCGATTCCTTTCGACAATCTTCGCCCGTTCGAACTCAGCTACGGCTCCGGTGATTTGGTGCGTAAGCTTCGAGAGCGGATCGTCCGCCGCACCGCCCTCCAGGAAAATGGTCTTCACTCCGAATCGTTCCATCTCCTCCAGAATTAGGGCCTGCAGCACAAACTTCCGCGCCAGTCGATCGGCACAATGGGTCAGCAGCACGTCGAATCCTCTGCGCTCCGCCAAGTCGCGCATCCGATCCAGGGCGGGACGATCCAGCCGGGCCCCGCTGTAGCCCTCATCGGTGAACTCCTGGACGATCTCCATCCCATTCTGGGCCGCGTAGTTCCGCAAGGCTTCTAACTGCGAACCGATCGTATGCTCCTTCTCCTGCCTCTCGCTGGAAACGCGGGCATAAATGGCAACTCGCATCTTCCATCACCTCCCGGGTGAGGAATTCATAAATTTCACGAAGTTTCTCGCGATAAAAGTCTTTTGTGCCGCTCCAGGCCGGACGAGGAACACTCTGTGCGCAAAGGATGAAGCGAAAATCCGGTTGCCTGCCGGGGAGCAAGCTGGCCACTCCATATCGGCGAACGCGCTCCAGGGCCCAGGAAGCTGGCTCCGAGTGCTCGAGTGCCTCGCAACGCACATTTTCATAAATCCCCTGCACGGGGTCGTCGCCCGCGACGAATGCGTCTCGCCGGCTCTTTCCGCGGCGAGTGAAGTTTTTTTTTCAGTCCCCGCAGCACGGTCGTCCGATGAATCGCGATGCCATAGCGCTCCTGGATCAAAGCGGCCAAGTGCCCCGGGTCGATCGTTGGATTCTCTTTTTTCTGCGCGAGAGCGAACTCTAAGAGCTCGCCTTTCAGTTTGACCGGGCCCTGGCGGCCTCGCTTGCGCGACAGGAAAGAACTGAATCCTAGCTTCTGAAAAGCCTGCTGAATCTGATAGAAGCTTTCTCGGCTAAGGCCGAATTGGCGGCACACCTCGGCCACCGGGTCTTCATCGACTGAGTGGGCGCGTAACATCTCGTATTTGACCTGCGCGAAGTCGTAGGGATCGAAGAAGTCCATCTGGAACACTGCCGAGCGCACGGCTTCGGGATGCGGGTTCAGGGTCCCGGAAGCCCGCAGGGCCTCTCGTTTGGCCGGAGTGGTCATAGAAAAGCCTATAACACTTCGAACACACTGTGTCAAGCTATTATTGCACAGATGAGCGCAACTAGCGCAGCGGTCAATTGTGACGTCAAACGAGTCGTAATCTAAGTCAGTAAATGCGAGAATCACTAACTTTCCTGACTCCAACAGTGCACATAATAGTTGACATGTGTGCATTTATTTATTGACACCATTTGTTTCTTCCTCCGCCCTGGCTAACCGCCATTGCTTCCACGATCTTGCGTATAGCGGGTGCTCCTTCAGGCTGGTCAAAAAGCTCACCGAAAACGCCAGATGGGGATTTATGTCACGCATGAGATGAATCGGCTCAAAGCGTTATACCGAAGCTGGGCGATTCCCTGCGAAGGTCAGCACGTGTATGACCCGCGCCATCGCGCGGAATGGCTGGACAAGATCCGAGAAGCCGGCGTGCGCCGCCGAGCCGAGTTTTTCTACCAGCAGCTCGATGCTCTGCAAACCTTGCGCCAACAAGCGCGGCGAGATCTACTGGCCGAGAGCCGAAAACACGCCGCGACGAAATTGCTGTGCCAAATTCCTTCCATCGGGCCGATTCGCGCTGCACAGTTGGTGGCCCTAATCCAAACGCCACACCGTTTTCGGACTAAGCGGCAAATCTGGACCTACAGCGGCCTTGGGCTCAAGACGCACGACAGCGGGCAATACCGCTATGTCGAAGGACAGTTGCGGCGTTCCAGGAAAGCGCAACAACTCCGTGGGCTCAATGAAAACCACAATCACGATCTCAAGAATATTTTCAAGGGTGCGGCCACAAGAGCCAGTAGTTGTCCTGGACCATTCCATGATTTCTACGAGGCCTTACGCGCCAAGGGAATGAAACCAACGATGGCTCGTCTCACCGTGGCCAGGAAGATAGCTGCAATCACGCTGATCCTCTGGAAGAAAGGAGTCAGTTTCGACGCCAAACATTTAAAACAACAAGCAGCTTGAGCGGTCTCTGGTTCCCCACTTCGGATCAATCCATAGTGTTGGCCAATCGGGTTCTTGAGACGCTCGGTTCGAGGGTGAGTATCCATTCGGATGGTAGGCCAGGTGTGCCTTCGCGCACTGGAGTCTGCGCCGCAACCCTATGCCTCCTCGGATAACCGCAGAAAGCTGTAGGCCACAAGTCTCAGATAGGACCATGCGTTACCACTTAAGTGGATAACAATGACTGCTTGTCAGTTTTGAGAAGCCGAATGGCGCCGTTACAACAACGGAGACATGAAGACGCATCACTGGAAAGCAACAGAGTCAGGTAACTTCCGTTGCGATGAAGAGAAGCCGGGAACTAGAACCAACGCTCACGGATCTCAAGTGTCTGCTCGGACACTTACCAGGGCTCGAATGCCAAGACAAAAAAATGTCGGCTTCGTGCCCGAGGGAGAACTATTCCTCTTGACATTCCTTTTTATAGGACCATCCGAATTGACAATCGTCTAAGTCGGTACCGCTTGGT
>JAFAPG010000443.1 GCA_019247235.1 Acidobacteriota bacterium | reverse complement strand
GCCAAGCGGTGGGCCTTGCTGATATCGCGGGTCCATACGGCAGAAGCCAGACCATAGATAGTGTCGTTGGCAAAGGTCGCGACTTCATCCAGTTCGCGAAAAGGAATTGCGGTAACCACAGGCCCGAAAATCTCCTCGCGAACGACTTTCATGCCGGGCTTGACATCCACGAGCACGGTGGGCTCGACGAAATATCCAGGACCATCGATCTTCTTCCCGCCAACCACCGCCCTGGCTCCGTCTTGCGCGCCCGATTGTAGATAACCACAGACTCGTTCCTGTTGTTCCTTAGAAACCAACGGTCCCATGTTCGTCGCTGGGTTGATGCCGGGGCCAATACGAAAGCTCTTGGTAAAATCGGCAACCCCCTCGACCACCCGGTTGAAGATGCTCTCGTGCACAAACAGGCGCGAACCAGCCACGCAGATCTCACCCTGATTGAAGAATATCGCCATGGCACTTCCCGGGATAGCCGTTTCCAAATTCGCATCTGGGAGCACCACGTTCGGAGACTTCCCTCCGAGTTCGAGTGAGACCTTTTTCAGATTACCGCTGGCAGCGTTTAAAACCAATTTGCCCACTTCGGTCGAACCGGTAAAGGCAATCTTGTCCACATCAGGGTGGGCGGCGAGGGCCGCTCCCGCGCTTTCCCCGTATCCGGGCACAATATTTACCACACCATCGGGAAAGCCAGCTTCGATCATCAACTCGCCCAAACGCAAGGCGCTGAGCGGAGTTTGCTCGGCTGGTTTCAATACACAGGTGCAGCCTACGGCCAGAGCAGGCGCCAGCTTGGCGGCGGCCATAATCAGGGGAAAGTTCCAGGGAATGATCTGACCCACCACGCCGACCGGCTCCCGCAGGGTATACGCGAGGTATTCGGCTCCAGGCATAGAAATCGGAACCGTGCTGCCTTCGATCTTTGTTGCCCAGCCGGCGTAATAGCGAAATGCATCAGAAGCAGTCGGAACATCTACCAACCGAGAGAAAAACAAGGGCTTCCCATTATCGAGGGTTTCTAACTGAGCCAGCTCTTCTTTGTGGTGGTCGATCAACTCGGCAAGCCTCCACAGCAATCTTCCCCGTTCGGCAGGCGAGATCTCCGCCCACACACCGCTTTCAAGTGCCTTACGCGCGGCTTTGACCGCCAGATCGATATCCGCCTTGTCCCCTTCGGCAACCCGGGCCAGAACTTCACCAGTTGCTGGATTGAAGCTCTCCAAACTTTTTCCCGAGACCGAATCCACCCATTTGCCACCGATAAGCATTTTTCGAGGTTTGCCCAAGAATTCACTGACGCTGCTTTGAATCTGCGGTGCCGCCGTACTGGCCATCGGTCCTCCTTTGGCGCGCACAAGAATTCTAGTCTCCCCGGGGTTGGGTTGATGAGAGGACACCTTGAAGTGACCTAGTCACTCGGGTTGCCCCGGAGCTAGTCGATAGGTAGGGAGGTCCTGCTCGCGGCCATGTAGCTATGGGATAGCCACCGCGCATAAATCGGTTGACTTTGAGCGACAATGAGAACGAAGCTTCGGGGCTGAACAGGAGCTTTATCCAGCATTAGAAGGTGAGCTTCACCGAGAACTGCAGCTGGCGCGGATTGAGGGTGGTGCGCGGCGAACCAAAATTTGCGTTCGGCCTGGCTGGGATAAACAAACAGGTAAATCCGGTTGCAAAGCAAGGATCGCTAGGATCGAAGTTGGTGATCGGCGTAGTGGCAAAACTTCCGATAAAAGGAGGAACAATCGTGGTCACGTTGCCGACCGGACAAGCTGCTGATGCAGCGCCCTGCTGAATCGCTCGCGTGGTGGCATCGCGGTAGCGTTGTGGAATGGCACCACAAAACACGGGGGAGCCATAGATAGACGTAACCTCATCCACATTTGGACGATTGAGGAGATTAAAGGCATCAATGGCGAGGTTCATCTGCACGCGCTCGCGGATATGTAGATTGCGAGCCAAGCGCAAATCCCAGATGTATTGCGGATCGCCGATATACGTATTTCTCGGGATCATGGTGTTGCAGTTCGCTACCGAAGGACAGGCGCGATTAGGCACTCCCGAGCCCCCGACCCGGTCGGTGGCACCGCCGGCTACATCGTTGAGGCTGTTGTTGCCATAAAAAATTGTGAAAGGACGTCCGGACTGCAGAGTAACGATATTGCTCAGCTCGAAATTTCGCCACGCTCCGGTGGTTGGAGCTATTGCTGTGAAGTTCGCCACAAAGCGATGGCGGGCGTCTTGGTTGGAGTTGGAACGTTCCGCCGAGTAGTCGAACTGGTTTACTGGAAGGTTAATGAAAGTGGTGAAGTTGCCGTTGTCAATGGTATGCGAATAGGTGTAATTGCCAGTCAGGTTGAAATGCTTCATGCGCTCGCTGATGGTCAACGTTCCGCCGTGATAGACGGCGTTGGCCACGTCATTGTTGTAGTCCTCAAGGCCACCGCTGAGGGTCTGCAGCCCGGAACCGAAGACCCCACCGAAGAAGGGTCCCAAACCTGCGATCGCGCCCGTACCTACGGCGGGCGTCCCCGTGCAGGGTGAGAGACTGCCGTCGGCGTTTAGCAATCCCGGCATCCATTCTGGCAAGGGATCGGTCGGCGGACCTGACTTGGTCGTGCCCACCGGACAAGGAACGTTGATGTTATTTCCGCGCACTAGCTTGTGGGCGCCAACGAATAAATAGCTCAGATTCAGCGACAAGCCCCCGCCGAACTGGTGGTCAATCTCCAGGCTGGCCTGCTCGGCATAGGGAGTTCTCGCATGTTGGTCCATACCGCCTTCCCCGATGCCACAAGCACGGGTCGTAAAGCAGGTACCAGCCATGGATACCGATGGAAAGGCTTTATCGTAAGCTCCTGTCTGAATGATGGTGGCGGCATTGAAAGCTGCATTCTGGTTTCCAGGGAAAGCCAGAAGTTGGTACCCTTGGCCAGCCTGTCCCAGATTGGACATGATATTAGGAAACTGCTGCGGTTTAATGCCCGCGCCATTGCAGACAGCCGCAATTGAGGCGGGTGCCTGGTTACCGCACTGATAACCGGCAACAATCTTCTGGGTGTTCGGCACAAAGAAAAAGGTGAGATTTTGCCGGTCGAAGAACATTCCGAATCCACCGCGAATCACCGTCTTGGCATCGGGCGAATAGGCCACCCCGACCCGGGGCTGCCACTCGTTGTAGTCCTTGGCAACGAACTTCGCCAGACCGGTTTCAACATCCCATCGCAAGCCGAAATTCAGCGTCAACTTCGAAGTAATTTTCCACTGATCCTGAGCAAAGCCGCCCCAGTATCCGTGATCAATAGTGCGGCTGTAGCGATCGAAAAATGATGGCGGATAAGCATTCGCCCAAGTCGAGTTGGGAAAGCCGCCTCCGTTGAGAGGATTGCCAGAAGTGACGGTTGGAGCGCAGGGTGC
>JAFAPG010000430.1 GCA_019247235.1 Acidobacteriota bacterium | reverse complement strand
GCCAAGCTCTCACTGCGCAGGATCTTATATTGAGTTTCGAGGTAGTTATCAGAAACGTTCTCGAGTTGGAACAGTTCCTGGACCGTGAGGATGTTAGGGTTTTCCTTTTGAATCTCCAGCAACGCATGAGCGCGATAAATCGGCTTCTGCTTGAAGGTGGCGATCAAGCCCAGGGTGACAACCACGAGCAACGCTGACAGGATTGTCCAGCGGCGCTTTTTAACTACCCACCAATAACTGCGTAAATCGGGCCCGTCGTCCGGGTCGGGTACTTCGTAGAACGCGGGTAACTCAGAACCTCGTCGTACCAGGCTTCCCGATGGGGGCTCCAGCAGCTCGATTTTGTGGTCGCCGCTCACTTCACCTCCTATAAACGATCACGCCGCCGGCGATCGATATCGCCGCTTCAGCGCCCTTATACAAGGCGCTTCGTCCGTTGCTGTTTGGTACGAAGACGATGTCTTTGGCATGCAGCACGGGATCACTCGTTTTGCCGCCCAGAATCTTGTCAAGGTTGAGGGGAATTTCTTGCCGCTGGCCGGTGATTTCGTCAGTTCTGATGATTTGCGCCCGGCTCTTGGCGGACGTCCGCGTGAGCCCCTCTGCCAAGGCCAACGCCTGAACAACGGAGATGTTCTCATTAGTCTTGAGCTCAAAGCCGCCCGGCTTCCTGACCTCGCCCACGACGTAGACGACCCCAGCCCGGGTGACTTTCACCAGATCGCCTGGGTAAACCAACACGTTGTACTTGGGATCGCCCGACTCCAGCAAGCTCTTCAGATTCACATCGACAGAATTACCGCCGGCCGAGGCTGGGCCGGCAGGTGGTTCCGTTTGGGATTCCTTGCCAGGTTGACTCATGGATATAGCTGTTGGTTGAGCGGCCGGTGTCGCCTGGCTCGCGGTTTGAGATGGTCCCGGAACCGCGTGGCGCATGATAACCACGTTGTCGCCAGCGTCATCTGCGAGGCCCTCAGCCAATGACAGCACTTCGACCAACGTCTTCGCCCCGCGAATCTGAAATACGCCCGGCTTCTTGACCGCTCCAAAAACGGAGACTGGGTGGCTCTGCATTTCCTTCACAAAGACCGCCACGTGCGGATCCTTCATGTAAGTCCGGCGCAATAGCTCTTCCAGGACGAATTCCAGCTCGCGCGGAGTCAGGCCGGCGGCATGAACTGAACCCAGCAGCGGTAGCGAGATCTCCCCGCCAGCCGAGACGCGCACGACATGGTTCAACTCTGACGCCTCAAAGATCGACACTTCAAGCAGATCTTCGGCGCCCAGGCGGTAATCGCCTGCCGAATTCGCGCCAGGACGCGAAATCTGCTGCTCGAGTTCGTGAATTCGCTGATTAAGGTTCTCGGTGGTCTCTGTCCGGGAGGCTGGCGCCTGGGCAGAGTACTTTTCCGGCGACTCTAGCTGTTGCCCGGCGACGGGCACAGCAAACGCCGACGCAAGAACGACAAGTACTAGTAACCCAGGCAATCGCGTACTCGTCGTGATGCCGAGACGTAGGGTCATTCGATCCTGCCTCTTTGCCGCGTTGCCGACTCTAAGTTCACACGCGTTCACTTAATTTCCCACTGTGCTCAACGTCAAGTGCCGAGAGCCGGCGCACTGTGGGCCCTCGGCTGTCAACCATGCATCAGCATGGGCGTTCCATGGTTCTACATCGGTCTCGGCCCAAGAACGCTTAATGATCGAAAGCGGAGAACTGACAGTCGACAGTCTGCTTGCTGAGTCACAAGTGATGGCGGCGGGTGAGCCGAGCACCAGAGTCTAACATGCACTTGATGCTATCTTCCGTAGTACTTCCAGCTGCCCTTATATGCCCGACGGAGATTCGGCCGCCTGAAGGCCGTTTATCGCGCCCTGAAGATACTGACTTCTGTGCCCGCAGTTCCGTCGCGTTCTGGCTTTGTTAGTCGGTTACTTTGCCTGGCCATTATTAGAGTATCTCCAGGATCATCCGCAAACTTTGCGCCCCAAAGGCGAAATCTCAGCTAACGTTTGCGGCCGCGAATTTGGAATAAACCTAGCTTTGTTACTGCACACAAGACAACCGCGGACACTTGCTTAGTAACTTCTAAATCGGTTTCCACCCTCAGACAATTCCGTTTCAATGAGGTACAATATCAACGAGAATTGTGCGTTCGTCACCGGCTTCTTGTCATATGGAATCAGTCGCACGTGACCGTTGAGGGCGAACCAGTGACTTTGCAGGTTCGATTCAGATCCTTAATCGCTAACGCCAAGGCAGTCGCAGCACCGGCAGCGGCAGCAATTATAACAATGTGTTCAAACGTAAAGAACCTTCCGGCACCACCGCCTGAGGCGGCCGGAGGCGCGCCGGTTTGGGGTTCGCGTGGAAATGGTGGCGTCATTTTTGCAAGGAGCGTTTTGCCTTCGGGGACCTCCACTGTCCGGCCAGCCCCTTCCACTTCCGCTTTCCCCTTGCTTGATGTCACTTCTAGATCATTGCCGTTCACGGTGACCGCGTATACCGCGTCGTCGCTTCCCCCGGTGATGCGGGTCCCAGCAGCCTCAAGTGCGACAGGAGCACTGGCGTGCGTGAGAACGGCAATACTCCCCTTTTCGAGCTTCGCAGTGGGCTGACTCGCACTCTTTTCCATTTCTAAGGCTCCCGTACCGGTTAAAATCAACCGACTGCCCCCCTCTAATGACACCGCAGTGCTGGAAGCATCTTGATTTACGATGTGATCACCTGGAAAAATTGACGTGCCCGTCCTCGTGAGGTTGCCGTTAACCTCAGTAGTACCAACAGCGCTCAGAGTGCCCAGCGCCCGCGGACTTGCCGACTCAGCAAGCGGAGCGTAGATAAGCAGTAACGCACACAAAGTGGCCAGCATCGATTTGCAATCCATTGTCTTTCCTCCAATAAACTGAATGCCTATCTCCGAGTTGTGTCTTATACCCTAACGTCCGTCTCACTTGCCCATACCGGCTAAGGGTGCTGTGACCTCCAAACCGCTGCCTGAATTGCCCGCTGGTCTGCACCTTAGCGAGTCGATTATCGCATTTAGCTAAATAGCGGAGCACAACGTACCTGTCAGTTCAAACACTACTTGTAACTGATCTTTGGGAAGCTGCAGCAATTCCTCAAGCGATTTGCAAATAACAAAGCTTTTCAAAGAATTGGGGGCAAGCTCCCAAGGTAAATCCTCTCGTGCAACATTCGGCGTACTATGTTGCAATGAATGTTGACCACGCCAGTACCAGGCTTGCTCAACAGAACTACCAGCCTACGCAATTGCCAAGGCGGGATGCACGGTGCGCCCTATCGCCTTAGCAACTAGGCAAGTTATCCAATTAAGCCATATACATTGTTTGCTGCCCCATTTTCTGAACTGGAGCAACATCTTCGTTATCCAGCTCCACAGCTACTGGTCGCTGAACCGATTGTGTCCTGCATATAGCTTCGCCCCGTCAGTACAGGATCCGCACTCCCTGTACCGTACCTATGCGCACTTCCGCGCCCTTTGCCTACGGAGTGCAAATGCCTTGCCAGTCGCTAAGTGACCACAGTTCAAAGGGAACTCGGCCAAAAACAACGCGAGCCGCGAAAAGACACCGCATTCAGCGGCATTGAGGGTGGGAAAGGGATGCAAGTGGGTCATAAATGACCCGGTGGTTTGTATGCTCGTTGATATAACTTGGTGTTCTGGTGCGGGTTTTCGCGTGACCGACAGTGGGTCAAAATGGACCCGGCGTCGGCGTGTCGCGAGACCTGAGGTGCTCTCTTAATCCTCGACGAGAGTTGAACAAGAAATTTCAGTATCGATGGTGACTCAATACTGACAAGCAATCGCTGTTAAACGGTAATCCTTCACTTCCCGATCTGTTGTGGGCCTCAGGTCACGCCCAACTTAGTACAATGAACCGGAATTACGGTGACGTATTTTCTCACCGTGCGGCGGCGACTGCTTGGGGTATTACCTGTGCCAGTAAAGCGCAAAGGTCCTTGTCGGTATAAGTCACTAAACGGGAAAGCCGCTTGTTAAATAGGTGCAAGCACCTTCCCGGAAATACTCATGCTTATGGGTCGGCCAGCAGCCACTGTCGAGGTGGGCGTCGCGCTTGAATACTGTTTTTTGCGTCCGAGAAGATGAACTCAGAACTATACAAAGGTTTGCCTTGCCAGACGCGGGCATACCAGATCGAGAATGCGTCCGGCTTTGCGGGCGAAATCGGATCGCCTGGAAAGATCCAGCTGCGGCGCTGCCATGGACGAAGGGCATCAGCACTGAACCAACGCCAGTGTGTTGTGCCGCTGACCTGAGCCACGATGCTTTGAGCCACGCCTCCCAGCGAATATCAA
>JAFAPG010000425.1 GCA_019247235.1 Acidobacteriota bacterium | reverse complement strand
CCGATTCCCCAGAGACTGCTGAAGATGATGATGCTAGCCATGTGGAGTGTCCAACTGGAAAAACGGTATCGTCCCATCTGGGTCTCACCCATGGTGTAAAAAAAGAATTGGAAGTACCAGGTGATGCCGGCGAGTGCGCACAGCATGTAGTTGCGCAGCATCGGAGCGGCCTCTCTCGGTTCAATCGGGAGGGGAGGAGGCTCAAGCGCGATCGCCCTGCCGTGTCGATTGGCAGCCGAGGAAACCTGCGCCAGCGCTTGCCGGCCGGGCAGATCAAGCGCTGCTTGGGCGGCTATCTCGTTTGCCTGCCCAGGGCTCATCCGCTTGCCGCTGAAAAATTGATGCCCGGTCTTATTGCGCAGCAGCAGCGCCAGGCACCAGATGAAATTGGTCAAGAAACCGCCGATCAGCACAACCACCAGCACGGGTAATCCTTGCCACAATTCGGCCGTGCCATGCTGTAGAGTCAAGAGCCTGATGGGATCTCCCGCGGCTAGACCATAGGCAAAACACGCGCTCATCACTCCCGAAAGCACGGCAACACCGATACCCTTGCGCAAAT
This sequence comes from Acidobacteriota bacterium, assembly GCA_019247235.1. GTDB lineage: Bacteria > Acidobacteriota > Terriglobia > Terriglobales > Acidobacteriaceae > Gp1-AA145. The sequence continues at coordinate 2,011 of JAFAPG010000425.1, read as the reverse complement.
TAAATTCTTTGATCACCTCCTGTTGCTGCTCGCGTGACATGGTCCGTTCCTTCGATATGCCTGCCAGCCCGGCGGCTGCAATGCCCAGCAAACAGACCACAATGCCCAGTACGATGACCCGTCCCGAAGTTGTGCCGAGCACCTGGCTGACAAACACGCCGCGAAAAATGGGCGGCATCAACGTGCCGAAAGCCGCGCATAAACCGAGTACGACAGCCATGCCAAGAGAAAGCCCCAGATAACGCATGGTAAGGCCGAAGGTCAAGCCTCCGACTCCCCATAAGAGGCCGAAGAAAAAAGCCCAACCTAAGGTGGCGCTCGGAGCCGCTTTGAGCACCGCCGGCAAGTCCTTGGTCATGATCAACGCCAGTGTCCAGGGAGCAATAATCCAGCTGAAAATCCCGCCCGCCAGCCAATAGGTTTCCCAGGCCCAACGCTTTACCCAGCGATAAGGGACGTAAAAGCTACCCGAGGCCAGACCGCCTAGCCAGTGATAGACAACTCCGACCAGTGGATTGGCGGCTATTTTTCTCCTCCCTTCGCGCTCACAGGTGGAAGACCTCCTCAAGCGGCTCCATTGCGCTGTCCGGCAATCGGCCGTCGGGCTGGAGAAAAAATTCTTTCATCTCTCGCTGCCAGCGACGGTTGATCTCACGTTGTGCGATGGCGGCTCGAGCCTGGTCAAAGTCCTCGGTCTCAAGGTAACCGACCAGCAATCCGTCCTTGCGCAGAAACAGGGAATAGTTATTCCATCCGGTCTCGCGAAGCGCGGCGAGCATCTCGGGCCACACCACCCGATGTCGCGCCCTGTATTCCTCCAGGCGCTCGGGTTTCACCTGCAATACAAAGCAGACTCGCTGCGGAGTTTTGCTCATCGGAGAAATGCCTCCGAGAGGCCGCCATCCACCGGTACAACATGTCCGGTGGTCCTCGCGCTCTGATCGCTTAGAAGCCAGAGGATAGCGCTGGCGCAATCCTGAGGCAGGATTGGGCGCTTCATCAACGTACGTTGCGCGTAGAAATCAGCCAGGCGGGAGCGCAGCTCCTCGGTCGAGTGGGAGTGGGAAAAGGGAACATTGTATTTTTCTAGTGACTCAAGAACCCGCTGGCGAGGAAACATGGCAGACCCTACAACCACCGTAGCCGGAGCGATGCCATTGACCCGCACCTGGGGCGCAAGGCGAAGGGCCAGCTCACGAACCAGGTGACTGACTGCGGCCTTGCTGGTGTCATACGCTTCGCTTCCCTGCTTAGGCACAACGGCATTGGCAGAACTGGTTAGCACCATTGCCCCCGGCAGCCCTTGGTCGTGGAACACCCACTCACTCGCGCGCGCCAGGTGGTAATTTCCGCTCACATTGACGAGGAAAGTTTTGCTCCATTGCGCCTCACTCAACTCTTTATCTGCGCCAGCAACCGGGTAAATCGCGGCGGTGTTGACCAAGGCGTCGATCCCGCCAAATTGCGCGATGGTGGCCCTCAGCCCATGAGCTAAGCTGGCCGCGGAAGATAGATCCACTTGGGCGTGCAGCACGTGTTCGGCCGATCCCAGCTGACTTGCTTCATGGGCGACGTTTTCCGCTCCGCTACCGTCGAAATCTAAAATCGCGAGGTGGGCGCCTCGTTGCGCCAGCTGGAGAACGACTTCTCGTCCGATTCCGCTCGCGCCACCGACCACTACGATGATTCGACGACTGAATTCTGCCTCCTTCGGCATACGCTGAAGCTTTGCCTCTTCAAGCGCCCAGTACTCAATGCGAAAGGCTTCACTCCGGGGCAAAGCCACATAATTATGAAATTGCTGGAAGTCCTTCGAATCTTCCTGAATACGCGCCTGCGGCAACCAGCTGGGGGCGGGGCCTTCTTCGAGCGAGGTTGCGCCCGCCATGACATGAATGGCATTGAGGAAGAACTCGGTTGTGATTCGAGCTTCGCGTTTGTTTTTTCCGAAGCCGAATAGACCCACGCCAGGGATGATCACGACCGAGGGAGTAGAATCGCGCAGCTTGGG
>JAFAPG010000419.1 GCA_019247235.1 Acidobacteriota bacterium | reverse complement strand
AAGAAGCGAGAAGGCGGCCAGGACCAGCATCGCGCAACGGGTGACGAACGGACTCTCGCCGAAGATTTTCCAGCTGAGGGCGAGCCAAGCAAGTACCAGCGGAGGATGCGCGTTCGATGGGGTCGAGTGCGGAATAAGCGAGCCACGCAAAAAGTCGCGTGCCGCCGGAATGTAGTATCCGGCTTCGTCCCAGAAATAAGGTAGCCGTAGCACCGGAGCATGCGAGATCAGAAGAAAAGCCGCGAGCAGCAGAAAAACAGCTGCACTGCCACGTGCCCCGAGCCGGTGATGGGGCCGAGTCTCAGTGAACCGGGCCGCCGGCGATGACCCGCGGATCGAGCTTGATCTCACCAAAGGTGCTCTCGTAATTCGAGACGTTTTGCTGCAAGATGGCAGTCAGTGCCTTGGCTTGTTGTGGACTCAGATATATGCCCTGAAAATTTCGTACTTCCACCTGGTTCTCAGACTGCTGCTGCATGGTGCCGAAGACCAGGAAGAAATCCCAGACGTTCACCCGCACCTGCACGCTGTTGGCGTATGTCTCTCGATAGTCGCTGGTGTTGAGAACCGTAAAATTCGGTTGCGTAGGAAGGATCATAGCACCCAAATTCTACCGTAATGGCCTCAGCAACGAACCGAGACCGCCGGCGTGCCCCTTCACTCCTCCCGTTGCTCTCCTTTTCTCGGGACGAGCATCATGTTGCGCTCATCTGGTGGTGCTTACGCGTGCCGCCGTTTCCCTGACGGCGCTTGCGTCATTCGCCGCGTTATTGCCGTCCTAGCATGCCGCATCGCTTGGCCCTGGGAAAGCATTGCAGGTGGATCGATTCTTTTTTCGTTTTTTCATTGGTTGATTCATTTCTGTTGCCGGGTGGGAGTTACCGTCCCCTCGGGCTCCAAGCGTACTTTCGCTCAATCAGAGTCGTAATAGTGCGATACGAGCGCGGCTTTTGCCCTCAGTCGTTGAATAATGTGTGAAGTCGCGGTTGGCCGCCTGAACGGTTTAAATGAAGGATGAAATCATCGAGCCTAGCTCTGGGTTGGCGCCTAATGGTTACCAACGACTTTCTGATGTACTTCTGAGTATTGCACCTGGGGATGGCCGGGCGAGATAACCGAGGTAGCGATTGCGTTGGTCGCGAGCATTGCTCGCCTGCCACTTTTGCTTCGGAAACCCGGCATTCTGCGGTAGGTAATATTCTTCCTGAGAGGTTGAAATGTTTATACGCACTACGTTGTGGCTCCTGGCTGCATCATTCTCTATCGGCGCCGTATGTCCGGCGCTTGCAGAAAACCATGTACTTGCGGAGGTCCAGTTCGTGGCCCATAACGGTGCCGAGAAGACTGCTGGCGTTTGGGTAGACGGCCAATACGTCGGCTATGTAAAGGAGCTCAATGGGGACAGGAAGCTGCTGATTCTTCCCGGGAAACACGAAATTCTCGTGCGTCAGCCCTGGTACAAGGACTATGTCGAGCAGGCGATTCTTGAACCGGGCGAGGTGCATGTAGTGAAAGTGTCACTGCTGCGCGACACCCGCGTTCCGCCAAAGGACGCGACAGCGGAATTGCGGATCTCCGCCTCTCCGGTAAGGGCGGCGGTGTTCGTGGATGAACAGTTCGCAGGTCACGTGGACGAGTTCGAGGGCGTGGGCAGAGGCATGTTACTCACCCCCGGACAGCACCGCGTGCGCATTGCTTTGCCTGGTTATCTCCCCTTTGAGACCACAGTTGAGCTCCGCCCCTGGCAGAAGCTGAAAATTCAGACCGAGCTCTTGAAGGGCAGCATAACGGAAGCCGGCTCGCTTGTGAGCGCCAACTAAAGCCGAAAAGCGGCCTGGCATGCAGGGCTCAAATATCGCACCTCGGTTGCACCCCGTCCAGGCCATACGCCGGGACTGGAACCGAGTGGCAGCAGCGCGGGCACCCCGCTTCACTCTCGCGCTGCTTTTTTCCCCGCTCTCTGCCTTGCTCGCCTTCGTGACCCAGCCGTCCAGCGGCGTTTGAGACCGGTCGCGACCGGACCTGATCTTGCGGCTGTTTGAGCCCTTTTGCAGCTTGCGGTTGCAGGCCGCCGAGGGATCGTTACTTTTTGCGGCGGTTACGGGACGGGTGAAATCCTGATGACGGTTCCCGCCTTCGCGCCTTCTTGAGGGGCCGCTCCTAGTGGTTCTTACGCGTCGCGTCTTTATGTCCAATATCCAGACCAAAGCGAGGAGCGGATTT
>JAFAPG010000417.1 GCA_019247235.1 Acidobacteriota bacterium | reverse complement strand
GGGAGAGAAACACGACGATATCGTTACGGTGCGGCTGACGATAGGATGCAAATACGCGCGCCCAACGCGTGGGGGGTGAAAAGAGCACGCGGTTGACGAATACATGATCCCCAATCAGCAGCGTATTCTCCATCGATGAGGATGGAATCTCAAAAGCCTGGACAACAAAAGTGATAATGAATAAGCCGGTTACTAAGACGCCGGCCAGAGAAGCTAAAAACTCAACCGTAGTTTCGCGCGGCTTCTCGTCCTCGCGCTTCTGTTTCTTTCCCACTCGCTTTTCCTCTTGGAAGAATTTACCGGACCAGTCGCAAGGTGCGTTCCCAACGGGTTATCTGCATGATATGGCTCATGGCATAAAGGAAACGCTCAAGTTTATCACCCGCGGTTAGCAGACCGTCTCCGGGATCGGGACTTCGCATCGACCAATAAATCAGAAGAGGCTGCCCGACAATATTTTCTTGTGGAACAAATCCCCAATAGCGGCTGTCCAAACTGTCATCACGATTATCTCCCATGACAAAGTAGTTTCCGGCGGGAATAATAAGCTGATTGTCTTCCACAAGTTTTTTCATCTGCAACAACCAAGCCCCATTGAGCGCCGAAACAAACGAGACGTCTAGACGGGGAAACTCGTCGCGAAAAGCGTCATGGGGACGGAAATAGTGAACATAAGGCTCGTTGGCCGCGAGGCCGTTCACGTAGAGACGGCGATTGATCAGCCGTATCCGATCTCCAGGCAGGCCGACAACCCGTTTCACAAAGTGTTCAACGGGATGCACGGGATAATGAAAGACGATGATGTCGCCACGCTTGACTGCTCGATAGGGCAGGATTGTGCCTCCCAGCCGATTGTTGCCATAATGTAGCTTATCGACCAATAGATAGTCGCCGATCAGTAAGGTGTTTTCCATTGACTCCGATGGAATCTGGAAAGCCTGGACGACGAAGGTGACTACAAAAACCGCAATTACGATCGTTCCCAGCAGAGACTGAATTGATTCCGGCCAACTCGAGGAGTGTCGAGGAACACTTGTCACCGTTACTCCTCCCCTCGTCCCCCGAGCAGGGCCTGTGATGCCAAATATTCAAGCACCTGGCGGGCAGCGTCTTGTTCGGCAGCCTTCTTGGTCGAGGCCTGGGCGCGCGCAGTAAACTCCACCTTCTCGTCTCCGCTCATCATCAGGCGACCCTCGATGGTGAAGGTCTTTTGGTGCTCTGGACCGGATTCCTTGACTAGCACGTAGGCGGGCTGGGCCCGGCTTTCAGCTTGCAATCGCTCCTGGAGCGCCGACTTGTAGTCGGTAATCCGCCCCGCCATGCCTTGGGAGACAAACTCTTCTAATTGCGGTCGAACAATATTGTCCAAGATCAGGACGCGCACCGTCTCCAGCCCGGCATCGAGATATACCGCGGCCAGCACCGCCTCGAGAGCATCCACCAGGAGCGCCGCTTTCGTTCGGCCGCCGCTCTTCTCCTCGCCCCTTCCCAGACGCAGATATCGACCGAGTTCCAGTTGCTCAGCCACCCGAATGAGATGGTTCTTGCTTACTAAATGGGCCCGCAACTTCGACAATTGTCCCTCGCTAAAGGTTGGAAAACGGCGAAATAGCTCTTCGGTGGTAACTAACCCCAGTACAGCATCGCCCAAGAACTCTAGCTGTTCGTTGTCGGCCGTGCGCTCACCGCCTGATTTGAGGGCATCCAGTTCGCGCGCCTGAGAACTATGGGTTAGAGCCTGTTCGAGCAGCTTGGGGCGGCCAAACTTATGGCTGATCACCTTCTCGAGGCTTTGCACTTCTGCTGGTTGGCTGCTCACCGTACCGCTCATCCTAAGTTCGTCTACTCCGGTCAATGAGGCGGAGCCGCGGGATTTTGCGGCGAACTGGTTGGAGGCTGTGTATTCGCGGGTGGATTGCCGCCCGTCTGAACTAAAAGACGGTCGCGTTCGGTACGCGCCATCTTACCTACGTCGGTTGCTTCCTGGGTTAGCTCAACCGCACGTTGTGCCTGTTGCAACGCTTCGGGATATTTTTTTTCCTGATCGAGAGCAAGAGCGAGTCGCAGGATGACCACCGCGTCGGGAGTGCTGGAATCGGCATCGATGGCTTTACGGAGAGTTGCCTCCGCCTCCGGATATTGCTCACGCTTGTACTGAATTGTGCCGACAATGGCGAGGGCTGTGGCTCGTAAATACCGTTTGTAAGCTTCGACTTTGTCGGTGGGCACTCCGGAAGGTATTGTCAAGTCGCTGTCAATGGTGGTCAAAGCATGCTGAGCATTGGCTACAGCCTCGTCCATCCGTTGCGCGCGGTCTAAGTCGGTCACCGAGGTGTGCTCCTCCTGCACCTCGGCAACTCCGATCAGCGCTTCAGGATCATCTTTATCGATGCTCAATATCTTTAATCCGGCGTTGAGCATGCCGTCAGAATCGCCCGCCTTCTGATAGCTTTGCATCACCGCACGATAGAGAAGCACGCGTAGATCGCTGTTAGCAAACTTGGTAGAAAAATCATTTGCTGCCTTTTCCATTGCCTCCGGAGTTTGTGAGCTGACCGCCGCTTGATAGGCCTGATACTCTTCCTGAGTTTTGGCTCGGATGGGAGGTCGCCCCGTCGGTGCCGGCTGTCCAGGAACTGGCGGAGTCGGTGTTTGGGCCACAGCCACGGCAGCCAGCGTTAGCACGATGGTCAGCGATAAGTGCTTCATCACAAGCTCCTGATGAGCTAAAATCTTGAGCTACTGCTTGGGCCCGTCGCCGGCTGCGTCTCCTTGGCCGGCTGTATGCGGCGGTTCATAAGGCTTCTCTAAGCCTTGTTGGGCTGCGGCCTTGGCTTCGGGCAAGCCGTCGCTAACACCCACTGCGGCTTTATAATGAGCGAGTGCCTGGGTGCGCAGGGGGCCATTCTCCTGATCATCCTGAAGATCCAGGATGCGGCCCAGGTAAATATGCGACCAGGCCACAACTTTGGGCTCGGCAGTTGCTTTCAAGGCCTGCTCAAAATAATCGCGAGCACCGTCTATGTTGCGATTGAGCGAGATTTGCGCCAAAATAAAAAGCGCTCGCCCAGAATCCTCGCTTTTTTCGGCCAGTGCCTCTTTGGCCAGCCTCTCCGCCGTAGCCGTATCTCCCGCTGAGAGACGTTGTTCGGCCGTCACCAGCAGTTTTCCTTCTTTGGGACGGGAGAGCTGCAGTAACTCTGTATCGGCGCTGCTAGCAAATTGCATCTGGCTTGCCCGCCTTTGTTCTTTGCGGACATCGATCTGTGCCAGCATGCCTGGCATCGCGTTCTTGAATCCGATATTGTCCTTTTCGAAGGCGAAGAGGCGTTCATAGAAGTAACGCGTCAGCACGAAACCTTGCGCCATTGAGCTGTCAACCGCCTGCTCCTGCTGTGGCAGGGGGGCTTTACCTCCCGCGAGAGTACGCGCTTCGATGGAGCGGATAATACATTCGGTGGTAAGCAGGGAAGGATCACTTTTAAAGGCTTCGTCCATGGGTGCCAGCTTAACGGCCTCAAGCAGCGGCTCCAAAGCCTGAAGATTCCCCGAATATTTTCCAACCATGGGATCGAGGAGATAGTGGAGGTATGCGTGCCGCAGCTGCTCCATCTTCAATCCCGGGCTCGTACCAGGCGTAAGTACGACGTAGTATTCCGAGCTGTAGCTCCGTGCATTGATGGCCGATGGCGCACCCATCGGTTCGACGTAAATAGTGAAGGTACGACCCGAGTAACTTCCCGTGGGCAATCTGAGGTAAAGCTCGGTTTCGAACGTAAGTTTCGCGAATGGCTCTCGGTATCGGCTGGCAAGCTCAGTATAGGCCTCCGCACGGCTTTCCCAGATCTGCTTCAGTCCGGCTTCTGCATAGAACCTGCTCAACAGTGACACCAGTCCCAAGACGCCGGCCGCGTCCGGGGGCAGCTCGGAATCCTTTACCTTGGGGATAAAGCTGGGTGGCTCAGCAAGATAAAGGGCCAGCGACACATATTGCGACAAGGTGCGTACCCCATCCGATTGCTGGTGATCCCTGTAGAAGGCACAAAGCGCGTCGGCAGCGGACCGCGCACGTTCAGATTTTTCTAGGTTGCGTCCGATCTCGCCACGCACGGCGAGACGAAGTGGGTCGGATGTGGGCAGCTCTGCGTCGAATCCACAGGTATTGATGGCGGCCAGGACAGAGAATAACGTTTCACTTCGGTCAAGGGTGACGGGAGTATTCAGATTGGAGCACAGACAGGGGACGGCGAGGACAAACGCTACAAATAGCAAACGAACGCTTCTGCACCGCGAAAAGGTAAAACTCAGGGAAGTCCTCCACGGAAGAGACGTAGCCTATTGAGCCACATCTTTCAATAGGAGATGCGGATCTCTGAATAAGTTTAAGAGGTCCGCTTCGCAGGGTCAAACTCGCTGGCAGCGCTTCCCATTCCGCTCAGCTGGCGGCGGCCTCTGAGTTAAACAGTTTCAGCATGTATTTCTCTTTGCAGCGCTCCGAGCAGAAATGCACGGCGAGAGGATGAACGGCTTGGGCGTCGGCCCAGGCGGAGAGTATATTGATCTCCCGCCGAGCGGACTTAAAGCCAATGCTTTCGGCTGCTAACCCTAAAATCCAGGAGTCCTCCTCCGCCTTGGTCCTCCGACAACTGTCGCATGCAAATTTGATCATTGCCCAGTGCCTCAGTTGCCCTTAGATGCACTCGACGACCAGCATGTGCATAAGGTTGTGACGCGAGCGTGCGAAATGTCCGGAACTGAACAGCGTAATGGCGCCAATGGACAGTTCTTCGGGACCAGAAACTCGGCAGATTGCCGCTTCCTTGAGCTTACGATCGTATCCTGGGCGAGTCCCGGTGGTCGGAAACTTGCAACAGCGACGGTGGGGCTTCGGCCACCATGAATCTCGCCATGTGAATAAGGATATTTCGTGAAAGGCTTGGTCCAAGACATCCGCCATGGGCTACGGCAGTTCAAGAACAAGCCCGGATTGCCCGTGACTGCGGTGCTCACGCTTACCCTCGGTATAGCCGCCAATGTGAGCATCTTCAGCGCCATCAACGGTGCTATTCTTCGCCCCTTGCCAATGCCTCAGGCCGAGCAAATCGCGGTATTGGCAGCCCAGGCGCAGGGAGCT
>JAFAPG010000346.1 GCA_019247235.1 Acidobacteriota bacterium | reverse complement strand
CAGAAGCGCGCCTGCGAGGCGTTGTCGTAACTCGAAAATTGCGGGAGTCGATACAATGCGAACTGGTCGACTGCATCGAACACAACATTCGGGCGAGTAAGCTTTCAAAGCCCCACCCGACGCTCGCTGATGCACAATTCTTTCTTGCGCGAGAACATGGATTGAGAACTGGCCGAAGTTTGTCAAGCAGATCCAGACTCTTCAACGCAGAAATTCCCCCGAAGGGAAGTTTGAAGCGGCAGCCGACGCGATCACTTCGGGCGACATTCAAAGGTTGAGGCGACTGCTGCACGATTATCCGGAGCTGGTCCGCCTGCGTTCGCAACGGATACACCAAGCACCCTTGCTGCACTATGTTGCCGCTAACGGAATCGAGGATTTCCGGCAGAAAACGCCGAAAAACATTGTCGAAATCGCAAAACTATTGCTGGAGTCCGGTGCCGAAGTAAATGCCGAATCCAATGCCTATGGTGGAGGGCCTACCGCACTCGGCCTGGCCGCCACCAGCGTTCACCCTCAGCGTGCCCGCGTGCAAGAAGCGCTGATGCAAATCCTACTCGACCACGGCGCGGTGATCGACAGGCCTGGTGTACTGGTGCAACGGGCTTGCACTGGGCGGCAGGCGGGGCACACGTCAGTACCGTCTAGTTGCTTATCAAACGCGGGGCTCCCCTGGAAGGAATCAACCGTTGGGGCGGAACGGTCCTGGAACGTGCTGGATCGGCGTTTGCGAATGGAGACCCAGATGGAGACTATCTGCCTATATTCGACGCGCTGCTCACGGCTGGTGCGAAGGTTCAGGATGGCTGGCTGGCGTGGTTGGAACGACAGAACGGTCGCCAAGCCGGCGCCAAAGCGCGTATCGCGGACGTACTACGTCGATAGGGAGCCGTGACCTAACCACGACCAAATACCTTTGTCGGTCAACGGCTGAAGCTGATACTGTTTCCCCGAGGGATGAACTCATGCGCGACCTGAAGTGGTCACCATCCGAGAAGATCGCAGCTCGCAGAGCCTTTGACGAGGCCCTCAACACGGAATTGGGAGAACTAATCCGGAAGACGAAAGACATGGCAGCGGGGATAGAGGAAGCGTCCGAGCTGTGGAACTTGGAAAGCTGGTTGACTCAGCGACGGTTGGAGATCGAGCGCAAGTACGATTATCGCTACTCCGCGCTCCCGTTGGTGTTCGCCACACTTTTAAACCAGCGTCGCATCAGGGAAAGCGATTTGCACGGCCTTGGCCCAGAAAAGATCGAGCTGATCCTCGGGGTTGCATCGCAGCTCTGAAAGCACTTTTCCCGCTGAGCCACAAGCGCAATTCCCGGCCAATTTGCACCGTGAGTGTTACTCTCCATTTAATGAGTAGGCAGGATCTATTTCCCGGAAGCGCGTTTTCGGCGCACGCGTTCCCGAAAGGTAATCTCTGTTTTGGTCTGGTAAGATTTTGGGCCAGAACAGTGGGGAGATGCCTGTCTTCATCAGCCACGCTTTCGAGAATAGACCTGAGTTCGAGAATGTCACCGACGCGCTTACCCAGCGAGGCGTCGTTTTTTGGAATCCCGGCGAAATACGGCCAGGCGCATCACTCCGTGAGCAGCTTCGCGTTGCTGTCGAACAATGTAGCTCTTGTATCTTTATCGCGACGCGAAAATCTGTCGAATCAAGCTGGTGCGGTGCCGAGTTGGGGGCTTTTTGGGGCGCGGGCAAACCCATAATCGTTTATCTTGCTGAGGCTTCTCTCACCGATGACGAGCTTCCGCAAATCGTCCAGGGCGACGCGTGGGAGCGACGGATTGCGAAGATCGCTGATAGGACGAAGGAAATTGCGTCCCAATATGACGACAGTGACAGTACTCCAAAGGGGCCTTCCTCGATAGCGCAGCTAACCGTTGAGCAGCTCCAGAAAATCATCATTGGCGCGGTGTCTTTAGCGGCCGCGAGCCGGAAAGACAGAAGTGCGCCGTCGAACCTCGAAGAAGTTGGGTCGGCGGTTCGGGACGTTGCCGGGAAAGTTCTCGCTGGGTTTCAAGCCTCTGAGGCGGCCAGCAGGGACTCGCGAGCAAACTGGCGCAACCAGATCCTATGGGTCGACGACAGGCCTGACAACAACCTGTACGAGCGTCGTGCAATGGAGGCTATGGGACTCGAATTTACGCTGGCCGAATCTACTGCCGAGGCACTGGAGATTCTTGCGAGCCGCAGGTTCGCTGCCGTCATCTCCGACATGGGGCGACGTGAGGGACCCAGGGAAGGGTATAAGCTTCTCGAGGCGTTACGAACGAAAGACAAAACCACTCCCTTTTTAATCTATGCCGGTTCAAACGCAGTTCAACACAAACGTGAGGCCTTGTCGAGAGGTGCGCAGGGAAGCACCAATAGGGCCGAAGAACTTGTCGATATGGTCATGCGGTCACTTCCGTCCGAGACGGATATTCGCCTGGCGTTTACGCATAACGCCGAATAGGTGCGAGCCGCAGCAGCAAATCGCGGTCCCCAAGTCTGTATTACAACTTCGTGGCCAAAACTCTCGCATGCAGGTTAACCCTGTGGGGAATCGCCGCCTCAACTGGGCGCTGCACATCATTGCAATGGTCGATTACGCGTAACAGTTCAGACTTGATCTGACAAGCAATTAAGGCACGACGGCATCCACCGCGCGGCTGGCTTCGTTCTGAC
>JAFAPG010000861.1 GCA_019247235.1 Acidobacteriota bacterium | reverse complement strand
TACGGCCTGGTGTCAATGGCGCTTGGAATCGCTGTACAGGTGGGAATGTTCAGTGTGATTGGAATTCGGATTACCCTTGGTTTAGATCAACTGGGATACTGCGTCTCGTGTCTTACAGGGAATGCGTCTCGCGCTTGCCGGAATGGAGCTTGGGCGTATTAACCGCAAAGCCGCTAATCGTGAGTGCCTCATTGCTCGGCCCCTGTTTCATCGCACCTTTGTCCGTCAAGCCCTAGGCAAACATCTGTTGTCCACAAACGACCAAGAAATCGCTGCAACTGGCTGCAACGCTCATCAATGGATTACATCCCTGACTAGCAGGCGCACCACTTACATAGGTCAGCATGCAACGCCACCGGACCCGGGGCCGACAAACCTCGACTTCTCTAGTTTTAGTATTGTGATTAGATTCGCAAGCTTTTGCTTAGGAAAAATGACAAGGTAGGCCAAGGACCCATGACGACACTGAATCTCGACGACAAGCGACGGCGCTCGCTGAACTTATCGGATCAGGAACTAGCGACTGCCGGAAGTCTAACGTGTGGTCTTCTTCGCCACTTCGAGAGATCGCTCGGCGAGCGTCCAGTGATGCCAACGCTCAACCGAGGTCAGCTTCGGGAACTCTTTGACACCCCATTTCCCGAGCTCGGCGTTGGAGTTGAACGCTTATTTCATGACATTAAGGAGAAGATCCTACCGAATTGCACCACGGTAGCCCACCCTCGTTTCTTGGCATATGTCTTGGGACCACCGAACGGCATCTCTCCTTTCGCCGAAGCCATTGCAGCAGCGCTTAATCAGAACTGCAATTTTTGGCAGCTTTCCCCGGCCGCTAGTGTCATCGAGCAAAAAGTAGTCTCCTGGCTGGCGTCGCTTTTTGCGTACCCGGCAACTGCGGGCGGGATAATTACGAGTGGTGGATCAATGGCAAATCTGATGGCACTTTCGACGGCAATGCACGATAAGGCGCCCGTTGATCTGCGCACCGCTGGACTGTCGGCCGTACCCGCGCCTCTGGTTGTCTACACTTCCACCGAGGCACATCGATCGATCGAGAAAGCCGCCGCCATACTTGGCCTCGGCCTCAACAATGTGCGAAAAGTGCCTGTGGACAGCGATTTCAGGCTGCGGATTGATCTGCTCGAACGTGCCATCGAAAATGACCGCAAGAGCAGCTTGATACCTTTTTGTGTGGTCGCTGCAGCAGGTACGGTCAACACCGGCGCCATCGATCCGCTCGATGAAATCGCTGAGCTGTGCCAACGGGAGAATTTATGGCTGCATGTGGACGGCGCCTATGGAGCATTATTCATCCTCAGCAACAGGATCAAAGATCAGCTCTTCTCGTGTGGCCGGGCAGACTCCATTTCTCTTGATCCGCACAAACTATTATTTGCGCCTCTTGAGGCGGGCTGCCTCATCGTTCGACATCAACAAAAGTTGCGTAAAGCCTTTCATTTTGCTTCCTCTTATCTCACAGCAGAAGATGATCCGGCGCTGGTAAACTTCCTTGAATATGGACCGCAGCTCTCGCGAGGCTTTAAGGCATTCAAGATTTGGTGCTCCCTACAAACATTTGGCATCCAGGCATTTCGCACCGCAGCCGAGCACATGCTCGACATTTCAGAATACATGGCTCAACGGATCACGGCTGAGCCGTCACTTGAGCTCCTGGCACCAGTTCGATTAAGCGCCGTCTGCTTCGGATTCAAGGGCAGCACTAGCAATACTGCTATTTTGGCCAAGCTGGTCGACGAGGGAACCGCGTTACTAGGACCAGTGCACATTGCTGGTCGTATCGGAATACGAGCCTGCATAACCAATTATCGAACCACCCGAAGCGATATCGACCTCATCCTCGATCGCCTTTTGCAACTGGGGGAATGCAGTTGACATCCTGTACCCGCCGCATTGACTCTTCGCCCGGTCGACACCTTAAGCTGCGCGAATTCACATGCTTAGCCTTTCACGTACGCCAACTTCGCCGCCACTTTTCCCTCACGCACGGTAAAAATATCCACTCCCCGCAAATGCCAAGGGCGGCCGTCGCGCATTTTATGGTAGATCCAGCGTACGATGGCCCGATCGCCCATCACTAGGATTTCTTCGGCTTCAAAGCGCGCATCAGGATTTCGAGCGAACCATCCTTGCCAGAAAGCAACTACGTTGGTCTTCCCTTCGACCCGCCGCCCGTCGGGGGCTGGCGAGGTATCTTCAAAGACGGTGTCCTCGGTGAGGAGAGTGCCTAGGCGGTTAGCATCGTGCTGATTAAAAACTTCGTTAAACGAATCGATGACCTTCCTCGTAACGTAATTTTCGGGTCGGATAGACCGGCCATCAATCACAAGTCACCTCACGTGTCTCGCAAGACCTATTCTGAAAACCGCCACAAGTTATATCGTGTGCCATTCATCCGACAATTAAATGGACTGTAAACAGCATTCTTTCTCCTGAGAGCTTTGCACAGCCCTTAACAACCTCGGCGGTCGCGGCGCCAACACATCGAACTATTTCGAGTTAAGCATTTGCATCAATTGGAGCGCTACTTGCGGCTGGGCTTCTCCACAACTTGGACAATACTTCCCACCTTCTGGAATGTTTAACCAAAAACCATCGATGACCGATCGCACGGACTGCACTGCCTTGAACAACTGTCCGCTGCTAACACGGTTGCCCATGGGATTGGTGCTGATGCCGGCAAGAACTGTAATCGCGGGATTGGCGGCTCGCGCCTGTTCCGCCTCGGTCGTCACGAAGCTACGAAACTTCTGAAGGTCGGCCTCCGCTCCTTGAGCCTGAATTTCATAGACATCTGAGCATTTCGCAATATTTCCGGCCAGGTTTGTTTTGGCAAATGCCCTGAACCGATCCCCACCGAGGACCGCGCTCGGTGAGATCACGCGGATGAGATTAGTAGCCGGTGTGACGATCAATAACTTGTTGTGAGAATGCACGATGGGCGCAGCCCGGCACACAGCCTCGGCCGGGTGGGCTTGTTCTTCGGTCGGGGTCATCTCCCATGCCTCCGGATCATAGAGTATGGCCACCGCCACTGGATCATCCGCCACCTCATCGACAGCGCGAAGCTCAGTAACCGTCCGAGTCCTGGTTGCTTTCCAATCGCGGTAGTCAGGTGGCCCAGCTCCCCCAATGACCAAAAAAGTGCAGGCAGAGTCAAAGTATTTGCGCTGCAAGTCCAAAGGAAATTGAGGTTGAGATCGTTTCAAACTGCCGGCGTTCAGTATCCAGCGAAATTGACCTTTGCAGGGCGGAATCATCGGGGTTTGCGCGCCAACCCGAAGCGCGGTTGCACTTAACACAAAAAAAAGGCTGGCTGTTATGGTGCCCGTCTTTACACGCATTTCTTTCCCTTTATCGCCGGCTTGCCAGTTATTGATAGGCAGCCGAGCGGCTTATACATCGATCACAG
>JAFAPG010000944.1 GCA_019247235.1 Acidobacteriota bacterium | reverse complement strand
TGTTCTCATGATTCAGTTTGCGCGTAATCTCGGGCACGCGCGAGAAGTGGCTAACATCGGGCACCGGCGGGCTGGCAACCACCGGAGGGACGACTGCCGGCGGCGTCATGGTCACCGGCGGGGCCGCTCCCACCGCATACTGCGGCGTCATGCCGGCGGTTAAATACAACTGCTGGAGGGCGGGATTGCGATCTTCCTCGTGAGGAAAAAGCTGCTGGATACGCTGCAACCGCTCGAGCGCCTTATTGCGCATTCCGTATTGCACCAGGATCTCGGCCTGCAGCATCAAGTCCTGCAAGGTGCTGGCGCCCAGCGTTTTCTCCTCGTTACGAACCGGAGCCACCGGGGCAGCGGCGCCAAAACGCGAGGCGATTACCTGGTAGCGCGCTTCGTCGATCTTGCCTTTCAGCATGTCCAACCGCTTCTGGTGGCCCGCCTCGTAGGCGTCAATTTCTGCCGCCCGATCCAGCGCATCTCCGGCCTTGGCGTAGTTACCTTGCTGAGCGTAAAGATCAAATAGTTGCAGCAAGGTGGCGCAATATTCGGACTCGCGATTGGCAGTGTTGAATTGGTCGGCGAGAAATTCCAGTATCTCGACCGATGGTCGATGAGCCGTCACTACATCCTGCATCATCGCCAAAAAAGCTCGGCGCTCGCCTTTCACTCTTTGGCATTGCTCAAGTTTCCGCGCCAGCCGAACCGCCTCCTCGGCCATTTGCGCGTCGAGCAAGGCGCCAATTAAATCACGCACCTGATCCAGGCGTGAGGGATTTTGCTCAAAGATTTGCCACACCAGAGGTGTCGCTTCGGCCAATCGATTGGCGCTCAGCAGCGCCTTGGTATACAGATCGCGAAATTCTGGAGACGCATTGCCGGCGCTAGCTAGCGGGTCGAGCACAAAGATGGCCGCTCCAATCTGTTGCTGCTGGAGTAGGCATTTGGCATAGCCGATGGCAATGGTTCCATCGCTGCCATCTTCCGCGTACGCTCGCTCAAACCATTGGCTGGGATCGGTACCGGCAGACTCGGCTTGTTCGGCCAACCGCAGAAAAGCGGCGGCGGCTTGTTTGCCGTCACCAGTCTCTGACGAAAGTTCGCCCAGCCGCACGATGTTGCGCTCTGATCCATCGAGAGCGACGATCTTCTTTAGGATCGCCAGACCGTCGACTTTTCGTCCCTGCTTCGTTAGCTCTTCCAGTGCTGTCTCATAGGTTTCAAGGGCTAGCTTGCGGTTGGATTTTTCGAGCAAGTCAGCAAAACGAATTTTCTGTTCGCAGCTAGGATTGGCAAAACGTGCCAGCTTCTTGTAGGTAAGACTGGCGCGCATGGCGTCTCCACCTGCGCTCTGGCGCTCAAACAACTCACCTAACAAGTGGACGGCCTCGGGCAAGCGCTGCAAAGAAAGACACAAGTCGGCAGCCATCTGGCGCACCGTATCGTTGGCAGGATCCAGCGCCAAGATCTGCAGAAATTCTTCCAGAGCCTCGCCAGCCTTGCCTTTTTGCAGCAGTTTTTCGCCGCGCTCCACACGCCGGGCAATTTCTTGACGATCCACGCGTTTTGGGACCTCGGCCATTGGGAAAACAGAATGCGGATTAATCCAGCTAAGGATTCTAGGGAGTCTCAGAAGGAGTCACAACGCGGCACCCGAATTCCCGGTTACGAAGGTCATTCGCGCGCGGGACGAGTGTCCCGCCATTACCCAAGTAAGCCTAGACGAACGGTTTCAGCTGCCAAGCAGTTTTTCGAAAGGTAAGCTCGTAGCCAGCCCGGAGTGTACTGGGAATTACGAGCGAATTCATGCCGCAATCGGCAATGTTTGTGGTTTATGACGTAAGACTATTACTCTGGGCGGGCATCGGCATCGTCGCCGGCATCTATTGGTTTTCGCGTGGTTTTGTGCTGCTTCAGCGCAAGCGGCTGATTCTCGACACTCCGGCCTCAAAAATCCGCAGTGCCTCGATGGGACTCGTCGAGATCAGCGGCCAAGCTACGGGTCCGCATGTGGTCATTTCGCCTTTGCAGGCCCGCTCCTGCTACTACTACCGCGCAATGGCCTGGGAATTGCGCGAGAACGGCAAGAAGCGCGATTGGGTCAAGTTGGCGGAAGAAACCCTCCACGTCCCTTTTTATCTCGATGATGGAACCGATAAGGTCCTGGTCGACCCGCGCGCGGCAGAGATGGACTTGCACCGTGACCTCCAGGAACAATATCGGGAATCGATATTCTCCGAGGGAACGCAAATGTCTGGGTCGGTTAAGGATTTTCTAATCCGCAACCGGGCTAACCTGAGCCGGCAAATCAAGGTGGAAGAGTACACCATTAAGCCCAAGAATTTCCTCTTTGTGCTTGGAACCTTGTCACAAAACCCGGGAATCGATGCTAGCGTGGTCCCATCGGGGGCGCAGCGCTCCGAAGCGGTTAACATCCGCAATGCTTCCGAGGCGCGTAACACTCCTGAAATTATCCGTTTGTCGCCTCGACAGGAGCAGCTTCCGTTGCGCGCTATGACCCAGCAGCAGAAGGTGGCAGCGGCGCTGATGAAGGCGGGAATTCACAGCCCGGCGGCATGGAATCCTACCCCCTTAAGCTCCATTACAGGCGAGAATGCAAGCGCCAGCGTCATGACCACGGCTGCGGAAAGCGAAGCGAATGGCGATGTCGGAGAAGAGGACTTCGACCTCCACCCCAGCGTGGTTTTAATGAAAGGCACACACCAGCCGGCGTTTTTTATCTCCTGGCGAAGCCAGCGTGAGGTGGTGGCTTCTCTGGGTTGGAAATCCACGCTGATGATTTGGGGTGGACCTGTGCTGACCCTGGGATGCCTCTACTGGTTACTCGCACACCTCGGTCGGCTGTGAAGGTTCGCGATCGGCTTGGGAGAATTCTATGTCTTTGATCATACTGCTAGGGTTTGTCTTTGCTGTCGTAGCTTGTTTTGTTTATTTAATTACCCTCTACAATGGCTTGGTCACACTGAAGAACGACACCGACAAGGCCTGGGCCAATATCGATGTCTTGCTAAAGCAAAGACATGATGAACTCACCAAGCTCCTCGAGGTTACCAAAGGTTACATGGAGTTTGAGCGCGACACCCTCATCAAAGTTACCCAAGCGCGTAGTCAATTTCAGCAGGCGGTCACCGTCGATCAGAAGGCCCAGGCTGACCAGAGTCTAACCTCTGCGCTGCGTGGATTCTTCGCGGTAGCGGAGAACTATCCGCAGCTAAAAGCCAACGGAAACTTCCTCGAACTCGAGCAACGCATCACCCAGCTTGAAAACCAGATCGCCGATCGGCGGGAATTCTATAACGACTGCATGAATAGTTTTAATGTTCGCATTCAGCAGGTGCCGGATACTTTCGTGGCGGCTTTCATGCGCCTGACCCCGCGCGCTCTGCTGAAAGTAGATGAAGCTGACAAAGGCGATGTTGCGCTGACATTCGCCGCCACCAAGTAGATCGTCCAGGCGCTCGCCTGCGAGCACAAATCTGTTTCTACCCCGATTCTGGGAACTCCTGGGCCACCCGGATTGTCCAATGACAAAGACGCGCGCGCTATAGAGGAGCAACTGAGATGGCATTCTCGACCCCAGGCCCGGGTGCGCTTAAATCGGAGATCAACATCACGCCGATGATTGATGTGTTGTTGGTGCTGATCATCGTTTTTATGGTCGTGGTCTCGATGTCGAAACAGAAGGGCCTTGAGGCCGAGATTCCCCGGCCGGCCAACGATCATGGTTCAACGGAAGCGGTGCGTACCATTGTCATCGAGGTTGGATGGGCGGGAGAGAATAAGCCGCCGGCGCTCAAAATCAACAACCAAGACGTGACCTGGGCAAAGCTGGGCGAGCGGCTGGGGGAAATATTCAAACAGCGCGCCGAACGTGTGGCGTTTGTCCAAGGCGACGACTCTATCGATTTTGAATACGTAGCCGAAGCGATTGCGATCGCGCGAAACTCCGGAGTAGACAAAATCGGACTATTGACAAAATCGAACACTCCGCCGTTGTGATCTTATCTGCCCGGGGGAAATTAGGAGCTCAATGCTGTTCGCTTAAGGTTTACGCCGTGTGGCCGGCGGCAGTCTAGATTCGCGCGCGGACTTTAATCCAGATTGGCGTACCCAGGAATCCGAAGGCCCGGCGAATCTGGTTCTCGAGAAAACGCTCATAGGAGAAGTGCAGTTTCACCTTCCGGTCGGTGAAAAGCACAAAAGTTGGGGGCGCGGTGGCGACCTGGGTCACGTATAAGATTTTCACTTGCCGTCGTGCTGGAACGGACGCGCGGGAAAAGTCGATGTGCTCAAGAAAGCGGTTCATTTGGGCGGTGGTGATGCGTTTTGCCCGCTCGGCTGCGACTTGTTCCAGGGTGGCAAGGATTTTCTGAGTGCCTTCGCCGGTTGCCGCGGATATAAAAAGGACGGGAGCGTAATTTAAGAACTTCAAAGCCCGGCGGAGGCGCTGCTCATAGCTGGCGCGATCATGCGGATGCTTACTTTCCTGGATGCGCGCCACTCGCGCCCGACTAATCGCTCGTTTTTTACCGCTAACGATCAGGTCCCACTTGTTGACTACGATAATGACGGAACGGCCACTCTCGTGAGCGTAGCCGCCAATCACGGCATCGAGGGCTGTCACCCCTTCGCTGGCGTCAATAACCAGTATCGCAATATCGGCCGCTTCCAGGTGCTTACGGGCCATCACCACCGAGAGCTTCTCGGCCATCAGATGGGTCTTGCCCTTGCGCCGAATTCCGGCCGTGTCGACGAAGCAGAATCTCTTGCCATGGTGCTCGACGGTCTCATCGACAGCATCGCGTGTCGTTCCCGGAATGGGAGAAACGATGGCTCGGTCAATTCCTGTAAGTCGGTTTAACAATGTCGATTTCCCCACATTGGGATGACCGATAATGGCCACACGAACAAGAGGGAGCTGCTCTTCCTCGGTACTTGCTTCCCCCACTCCCCTATTCGCCCTGGGCTCGGCGGGTGCAACCGTCGAGGTCCTGTCCGGGGGGAGCAATGCTTGCTCTATGCGCAGCACGTCTAAGATCGAATCCAAAAGTTCATCAACCCCGCGGCCGTGTTCGGCGGAGACGGGGACCATGGCGGGAATTCCCAGCTGATAGAAGTCGTGCGAGAGATGATCCTGTTTGGATGAATCTGCCTTATTGACGGCAACCAACACGGGTTTGCCGATTTTGCGGAGCAGGCGCGCCAGTTCCAAATCGGGAGCGGACAATTCGCTCCGCCCATCGACCACCAGGACGACGACATCTGCTTCAGCGAGCGCAACTTGTGCTTGCCGGAAGATTTCTCCCGGAATCAACTCAGTCTGTCCCGGCACGATGCCTCCGGTGTCGACTAGCCGTAGATCACGACCGCGCCAATTAGCTTCGCCGTACAAGCGGTCGCGAGTAATTCCAGGCTCATCCCCGACGATGGCACGACGGGACCCTAGCAGACGGTTAAACAGTGTGGATTTACCAACATTCGGCCGGCCAACAATCACTATCGTGGGCGCTCGCGTCGATTTCTGAGAAGTCGGCATTTGGTTCGATTATTTGTCGAAGCGGTACGAGGGGTGACGAGCCAGGGCCGGTCAAGTCCGGCGGGTACTGCTGCTTATTATAGGACTGATCTCCCCCACAACTAGATTCTCCTGTCGAGATGTCCTCGATCGAAGCCGCGTCAGGCGCCTCTAACCCGAGCTTAGATGTTCTGAAGCGCGCAGCTCCGCCCGTGGCCGCCAGCTCACGCCACTCTCGGGGACCGAGTGGGCATGGGCGTAAACCAGCCAGTCAGGCCGCCCATTGCAACGCACGCAGCTCTCGAGGTGAATAGATCCGTGGGTCGGAGGGAAAGCTTTGAGGAAGGCGATTATGCCATCGCGGTTGCGGTAGCTAGCTACTTATGCAAACATTCTTACTTTGTGTCGCTCGCTTCCCAGCCGGCTCGAGACTCGAGCCTAGACGGTTCGTCGTCCGACGGGGTCAATCCCTCGCTCTATAAGTTTTTTGCTCCCCAAGGAGTATTGTCGCGCACCCATCAAGCCTATGAATTTCGACGTCCGCAGTTGCAGATGGCCGAAGCCGTCGAACAGGCAATCGCCGCTCGCCACCACCTGATCGTTGAAGCCGGCACCGGCACCGGAAAAACTCTCGCCTATCTGATGCCAGCGATTCGCTCCGCTAAGCGCGTGATCATCTCAACCGGAACCAAGAACCTGCAAGAACAATTGTTCTATAAAGACATACCGTTTTTAGAAAACGCACTCTTTCCCGATGGCAAGCGCAAGCTCAGCGTCTGCTACATGAAGGGCCGCAACAATTATCTCTGCCGTAAGAAGCTTTACGACCTCAGCAAACACCCAGTTCTGAGCGGTCTCGCGGAAATCGATGAGTATCGCGCCATTGCCGCTTGGGAGGAGATGACAAAGACAGGCGACCGTGCCGAGCTAGCGTCGTTGCCGGAATCAAGCCTTCTCTGGCATAAGCTCGATGCCCGCTCCGACTCGTGTCTCGGCCAGAAGTGCAGCTCCTGGGAGCGCTGCTTCATTACCGAGATGCGCCGCCGAGCCGTCGAAAGTGACATCATCATTGTCAATCATCATCTCTTCTTTGCCGATCTCGGGATCAAGCAGCAGGCGGAGTATGCCGCCGACGCAGGCATTTTGCCCGATGCCGGGGTGGTGATCTTTGACGAGGCGCATGAACTGGAAGAGGTAGCCGCGAATTACTTTGGAATTGCTGTAAGTACGGCGCGGCTTGAGGAGCTATGCCGTGACGTCGAGGCTTCGCTCGAACTAAATCACGCTTTGACACCAGCGCTTTCGCGAGCGGTAAAGAATTTGCGCGAGCGCTCGTTGCTATTTTTTGCCTTGCTACCGGAGGGCGAAGGTCGATTTGGATTTGCCGATCGACGGGAGTTTCTCGAGGAAAATGGCGACGAGTTCATGGCCTTGCGCCAAGCGCTACTCCGTCTCATCGCCGAAATTG
>JAFAPG010000943.1 GCA_019247235.1 Acidobacteriota bacterium | reverse complement strand
GCGGCTTTGAAGTAAATCGGATTTCCGGTAGGAGGCAAGTTCGCCGCTGGCGTGGGGATGAAAGTCACTCCCCCGTCGATTGAAAGGTAAAAAGTGCCACCCGCACAGGCGTAAAACTTCAATGGATTTACGCGGTCGGCAGCGATGCGGGCATTCACAGGCGCCACTAAAGACTGAGTCCAAGCATTGCCGTACTCAGAGCCAGAAGAATTCGCGGTGTAGAAAACACCCATGCCCGAAGGACTCCACAAAACGCGGCTCGCATCGGCGGCCGCCGCAACGAATCCGCCGGCGGCGCCTGCGGGTGCGCTGGCAGCAGGAAACCACTGCGCGCCGCTGGTGGTGGAAAAGCCGATGTTATTGCCGCCGTTATTGCCAGTGCCTACGCGAACCATAAAGCTAGGACTGAGCTCGGCGTAGTCGAGGCTGGTGGTAGTTGTCAAGACCGGGTTCGTGTCCATCACGCTAGGCCTCTTCAGATCGGTATGGGTGAAGCCGCCAATGTCACCCACGGCACTCACCAAGGGGGGCCCGACTGGCGGGCTGATGAGATCCTGTACTGCCGTTTCCTCAACACCCTGGGCACTCACCGAGATCTGCACATTGCCGCCGTTATCCCAGGCCGTCAAGTTGCTGGTGCCAAAAATTGTCGCGCCTGTCCCATACAGCAAGTGGTCCGAGTTAAAAGGATCAATCTCGAGCGAACCAACCATCCACCCCAGTTTCGGCGTAGGTTGTGGACAAGGCGGCGGAGCATTCTGGAGCGAACTGCAGGGATTGGGATTACCACCAAACGTTAACCAAGGGGCGATGTTCGCGTAGCTCAGCAGGTATCGAGGAACAATCATAGGGTATGTGCCCCAGTTCCAAATCTGCTTCCACGTGGAGCCGCCATCCAGGCTGCGGAATAAGATCGTATCCGGCCACCAGGAGTTTAAAGCGGCGACCACCAGGGTATTGGGATTTTGGGCGTCGACGCTCAGTCCGCCGTAGCCGAAATAGTCAGCGCTACTGGTCGAAGGCACTGGACTGATACGAGTCCAGGTTCCACCCGCGGTATCGAATTTCCAAACATCGCCTTTTGTCCCATCGTAGGGCCCGGCCCCATTGCTGTAGCTGATGTACAGCGTTCCATTCGCTAGTTTGCCGTGGTGAGGAAGAAAACCGGTTGGTTGACCGGGAACTGCAGCCCAGGTTTGCCCGCCATCGGTCGTACGATAAATGCTCGTATTCAAATCGGCAGCACCTACATAAATCGTCTGTGTGATTCCGCCGCGGCCGCGGGTATTGGGATCGAACGTTACCCAGACGACACCGATGGGATCGGCCGTGTAAGAGTTCGACTGCGGACCGGGGAAATAGGGACCACTGTCGGGGAAATTGCTCACTCGCGACCAGGTTTGACCATAGTCCATGCTTTTCCAGAGTCCATTACCACTACGCGCACCAAGATAGAGAATGCTGGGATTGTTGGGGTCTACCGCCAAGCGCTCGCCCATGCTGCGTCCGGGCATATTGGCCCCCACCTTGAAGGGGAGATCAAATCTCTGGAAGGTAAATCCCCAATCAGATGAGCGCAGAATAGCTCCGTTCTGGCTGGTGAACTCATTGGTATATGTGCCTGCGGCGAGGTACAAGCGCCAGGGGTTCACCGGGTCGATGGCAATGCTTTCAACTCCGGTAAGATTCCAATCATTTGGCCCCAGCCAGTCAAGCAGAGGAATCCAGCGGCCGGTAAAGGGATTCCAGCGGTACGCTCCGCCGATGTCGGTGCGGACATAGACCAGGCCGGGTTGCTTCGTACTGAATACGATCCCGGGCACGAATCCTCCACCCCCGCCAATAACTACGTTACGAAAAATATAATCTTCGACATCGGCCGATGCTGAAGCAGGCCGAAGGAGATGAAGGACGGTCACGATCGTAAGTGCGGTCAGGCACGCCACAGCGAAGAGCCAGGGCTTGCCGGTCAACCACCTGGGTCTTTGCATGTTCCCTCCTTGAATGAGCAGCCACAGCATTGTTGAGATGTACTACTCGGTAAAAGTCATTTGTCGGTGTGAGGCTGAGGATCTCACGGTTGCGCCTGCACAGCGGGGCGCTCGGAGATATCAGGTGCGCCAGACGATCAGCATCTTAGATTGTCAGCCACCTTAGTCGTCAATACGCAAAGCGCTTTAGACCAGGTCACTCGGGGTACATACAGTCTTTCGGTCCTGCTTTGGCTGCATTCCGGCCGGGAGATTCTACGCCACTCTCTGACTACGTGTGCTCTTCCTAATTTTTGTGAGTTTCTGCGCCGCTCTAGACGCTGTGCCCATGAGCCGGTATTATGCTTGCTCTTTATTGTGAGATCGCGTGCGATGATCGCTACGAACTGCGGAATCCGTGAACGGATGAAATTTGGGCAGCTGCAACGGCGCAAGCTGAAGCGCTCCGGGTTGGCTCTCTGGGATGGGAAGACCCGCAAGCATGAGCCCATCGAACTCATCCAGGCAAGCAACCGGGAACGCATCCCGGATTTAGTGCCTATCAAAATGGCGCGCATGGCCCTGTCTCCCTTCACCTTCTTTCGCGGAGCTGTAGAGATAATGGCGGCTGATCTGGCTGCCATGCCTTCGACGACCATTCCCGCGCAAATCTGTGGTGATGCTCACGTTCGCAATCTCGGAGCGTATGCGGCACCCGACGGCAGGCTGGTGTTTGACATCAACGACTTTGACGAAACCATTCGTGCACCCTGGGAATGGGATCTGCGCAGGTTGGGCACTAGCCTTGTGCTATCCGGGCGGGAGGCGAACCATTCAGACGGGGACTGCGCGCGCGCCGTTTACACCTGCGCCAAGACGTATCGCGACAAAATGGCAGAGTTTTGCTCCATGACCTGTCTTGAAGTTGCCAAATATCGCATACACCGTCAATTTTCGCTCGCTCCAGCAAGCTCCATCTTCATGCGAGCAGAGCGTGCAACCCCGGCGCATCTTCTGAGCAAATTGACTTGGGCTCGTGGCCAGGTGCGAAGGTTTCGCGAGATCAAGCCCATATTGACCCACCCCGCCAAATCGGTGGCCCGGGGCGTACTTTCCGCGCTCAAAAGCTATCGCCAGACTTTGCCACCATCCAGTCAGCACCTGTTTGATTTCTATCGTGCCACTGATGTCGCCTTTAAGATCGTCGGCACCGGGAGCGTTGGGACCCGAGATTACGTTGTATTGCATTTTGCCGGGGACGGGGCGGCTGATCCGCTTTTTTTACAAGTCAAGGAAGCAGTACAGTCTGCCTATGCTCCCTATGTGAACTCTCCCGAGATCGGGTTGCATCAGGGCGAGCGGGTGGTGCGTGGCCAGCGGCTCTCACAATTTCAGTCAGATCTGCTGCTGGGGTGGACTTCGATCGATCGAGCCCACTACCTGGTTCGCCAGCTGAGTGACCACAAAGGGTCAATCAGCAACCAAGACCTTGCGGGCCAAGGACTGGTCGAATATGCGATTCTTTGCGGCGAAGTACTGGCACGGGGACACGCGCGTTCTGGCGATGCAGCGGTGGTGTCCGGTTATCTAGGAACGAATGACCGCGGGGATAAAGCTTTGGCGAAATTCTCGCTGCGCTATGCCGACCAAACCACCAAAGACTACGAATTATTCAAGCGCGCGATTCGTCGAGGAAAAATCAAATCAACTCGGCCCTTTCTATAATGCCGACCGCCGTCCCACTGCGAGCGCCTGGAATACGGACCTGCCATCTTTTCACGCCGCGTAACCCGACGTCATAATCGACAAATCAAGAGCTCGCGTTCGTAGACCATCTCGGGCGGAAGATGGGCATGGAGAAGAATAAAGAGCTCTTCGTGATCAATCACTTCTCGCTTCCAGGAAGCACGATCGACCTTCTGCAACTCCTCGAATTTGTCCAGGGCGAAATCCAGTCCTGT
>JAFAPG010000768.1 GCA_019247235.1 Acidobacteriota bacterium | reverse complement strand
GGCCAACTCATCCTTGTCCACATCCATGGCGGGCACGCTGTTATAGCCCATCGGTGAGAGACCAATCATTTCCATGACCGTCGACATGGTGTTAGCGGTGTATTGCCCGCCGCAGGCTCCCGCCCCAGGACAGGCGACGTTCTCGATTTCTAACAATTCGGCGTCGCTGATTTTGCCGGCTGCATTTGCCCCCACGGCTTCAAACACATCTTGAATGGTGACATTCTTCCCGCGATAGTTGCCGGGAGCGATCGTGCCTCCGTATAAAACCAAGCCGGGAAGATCCAGTCGGGCCAGCGCCATAGCCGCCGCGGGGATGGTTTTGTCGCAACCTACGATGGCGATTATGGCGTCGAACAACTGGCCACGGCAAACCAGCTCGATCGAGTCGGCGATCACCTCACGACTTACTAGGGAAGCGCGCATGCCTTCGGTGCCCATGGTCTCACCGTCGCTGATGGCAATGGTATTGAACTCCATGGGCGTTCCCCCGGCTTGACGAATGCCGTCCTTCACCTTCGCTGACAAGCGACGCAGGTGGAAATTACAAGGCATGGTTTCAATCCAGGTATTGGCTACTCCAATCAAAGGCTTGCTGAGATCTTCGCTGGTGAAGCCGATCGCCTTGAACATGGCGCGGGCACCGGCCCGATCTCGTCCATCCGTAATGAGACGGCTGCGATGCTTGAGGTCCATAGCCATAGAAGATTACGACAGAGCGGGGGAAAAGCGAAAGTCGTCGACCCCTCTGCGGTGGTGCCGCACCGGGCAAAAGGCGGACGACCAAGTTCTGCTAGGCTGTCTTTTCTCCCGGAGCTTTAGCTTCGGGGTGGCCGCGACGGGCAGCTGCATGCTCGATGTGCGC
The DNA here is from genome assembly GCA_019247235.1 of Acidobacteriota bacterium. Classification (GTDB taxonomy): domain Bacteria; phylum Acidobacteriota; class Terriglobia; order Terriglobales; family Acidobacteriaceae; genus Gp1-AA145. The sequence goes on along the minus strand of JAFAPG010000768.1, from coordinate 4,764 downwards.
GTTGATCACGCCGCCGCTGAGAAAAGCCAGACCGGTGATGTAGAGCCACATGAGCAAAATCATGACCGCACCCAGCGAGCCGTAGGTCTTGCTGTAAGTGTTAAAGAAGTGTAGATAGGCACGAAACCCCAGAGAAGCCACCCCCCAAAGCAGAACTCCGACTACCGAACCCGGGGTGATCCAATACCAGTGCTGTTCCTCAACATCGGGCCCGAAGTAGTAGATCAAGGAAAACGAAAAGGTTACAAAGGCAAGCGCTACTAGGGTCTGCATCACTCGCCATCCGAGAATCGTCACCTCCCGCAGGCCATAGTAGGCTCCGAGGACACTTGCCAGATAGCCCCCGCCGAGCACCACCGCCAGTGCGCAGATAATGAGCAAGGAAATCGCTACCGTGAGTGCGACGGCGATAGCGCGAACTTTGAACCAGGAGCGGGTCTCTCGAACCTCGTAGACGCCATTCAGGACGAAGATCATTGAACTCATACCTCCGGAGGCGAACCAGAGGGTTAGCGCAATGCCGAACGTCAGCTTACCTCCGCCCGCGTTGGCAGTAACTTCATCGAGTGTGTGGCTGATGACCTCGATGGCCATGGCGGGCAGAACCTGAGCCGCATCCTTCAGCAGATTGGCTTTGAGGGTGGAAGCGTGAGAGGCAAACAAACCAAAGAAGGCCAGCAGAAACAGCAAGAGAGGAAACAGAGCAAGAATGAAATTGAAAGCTAGTTCGGCGGCACGGCCCAGGATATTGTCGTCATCGATTGAACGCCACACTCCGCGAGTCAATTCCCGCAAACTGAGCCCGCCTAAACTCCACAAGCTCGAGATTTGTTCGGCTGGCGAGAGACGGGATTCGGCCATAATCTGGGGCACGCGAAGCCCGGCTGCTTGCCTCGAGCCGGGGCCGGCTATTCTATGGCGGGGTCGGCCTACGCGGCGTCGTCTTCAATCTTTATGCGAAGAGATTTCAGGAACTTAAGATCCTGGTCGCTGACCTTGAGCTCTGGATTGCTGCTCAGGGTAGTCACCATGGAAGTCTTGTCACTGCCTTTTTCCCCTGGCCGGCTGACTCCAATAGTGGCCTCGAGAACGAGGAAAATGTCGTAGCCACCGTCTTTAATGCGGGAGACGACTTCGGCGATCTGATCAGAGTCCGCCAGCGACTCATTAATCGCTTCACCCAATTCCTTCATTAGCCGCTTAAGCTGCTGGTCCACGATTCCCCCGGGGTGATTCAGTCTGCTATTGGATGCCGACTGCTCGCGAAGATCTGGCATCTGCTCAAGCCATTCTAACCCTTGGCATTGGTAAAATCGAGAGCAATGGCAAACGTCTCCACCGCCCGCAAATTAGGCATTGTGGCCCGGATTGCGGGTCAGCAGGTCAGGCGTAGTCGGACCTATGGTGCCATTTTGAATGCCGGCCGCGCTACCACGGGCCGGTTTGTACTCGTCTTGCACCAGCTCTGGCTGGAAATAACCGGTTTTGTTTTCCTCGTCTTTGCCCTGATCGGGTGGTCGGCCGTGGCCCGCGAATGGGGGGCCTATCATCACGGCAAGGGAAGTTCTGGCCACCTGGCCTCTGCCGCTGCCTTCAGCTTGCTGTTTTCCTGGTTCGGGATTAGTTCATTTCGGAGGGCGCGAAATCGACGATAATCGGCCGATGTCAAGGCGTCTTGAGGGCGGCTATGCGCCGTCGGATCCAGAAACTTCTTCATCCATCCCCATTCGCCACGTCTATAGCGAGAGCGATCTTCGAGGCTGGAACTACGACCAGCATCTCGCATATCCGGGCGAGTTCCCCTATACCCGCGGCATTCAGCCAACCATGTATCGTGGGCGCCTTTGGACCATGCGCCAGTACGCGGGAATGGGCGATGCCGAGGAATCGAACAAGCGCTACCGCTATTTAATGGCTCAGGGTACGACTGGCCTATCGGTAGCTTTTGATCTGCCTACGCAGATTGGTTATGACTCCGATCATGCCCTGGCGGCCGGAGAGGTAGGCAGAGTTGGGGTAGCGATTGATTCCATTGAGGATATGGAACGCTTATTTGACGGGATTGATTTGGACAGAATTTCCACTTCCATGACCATTAACGCTACCGCCTCGATTTTACTGGCCTTGTACGTGGCCGTGGCGCGACGCAAAGGCATTCCCCTGGCGCGTTTGTCGGGCACCGTGCAAAACGATGTACTGAAGGAATATATCGCTCGAGGAACCTACATCTATCCGATTCCTAAGGCCATGCGGGTCGTCACCGATGTGTTTGCTTGGGCCAACCAACACCTGCCCGAATGGAACACAATCTCCATTTCTGGCTATCACATGCGGGAGGCAGGAGCCACGGCCGTTCAAGAAGTCGCCTTCACTCTGGCCAATGCCATTGCCTACGTTCAGGCTGCCCTCAATGCAGGTCTCGGAGTGGATCGGTTTGCTCCTCGGATTTCCTTCTTTTTTAATGCCCACAATCACTTTCTCGAAGAGATCGCCAAATTTCGGGCTGCGCGGCGCATGTGGGCAGCTATCATGCGGGAGAAGTTCCACGCCGAGAACCCACGCTCCTGGATGTTGCGCTTTCACACCCAGACCGCGGGGTCAACCCTGACCGCGCAACAGCCGGCAAACAATATCGTGCGCACTGCTCTGCAGGCTATGGCGGCCGTGCTCGGCGGCACCCAGTCCTTGCATACCAATTCGTTTGATGAGGCGCTAGCGCTACCGACCGAGCAGGCCGCACGCACCGCCCTACGCACCCAGCAGATCATTGCCTATGAATCGGGTGCCCCCAATACCATCGATCCTTTGGCGGGCGCTTATATGATCGAATCCCTCACCCATGACATCGAGGAGCGCGCCCGACAGTATCTGGACAAAATCGAGGCGCTCGGGGGGATGTTGCGGGCAATCGAGCGCGGGTATGTGCAACAGCAGATTCAGGAGGCCGCCTACGAATATCAACGTGCGGTCGATCAGGGCCAAGCAACCGTCGTGGGCGTGAATCGCTTTGACGAGGAGCAATCGACTCCGGTCCCCATCCAACGTGTCGACCCCGTGGTCGAAGCCCGACAACTCGAGCGGCTTCGTGCCCTGCGCGCGCGGCGCAATCCTCAGTTGTCACGCCAGGCGCTGAGCGGCGTCAAAGAAGCAGCCCGTACGGGCGCGAATCTCGTGCCCCCAATACTCGGAGCGGTAGAAGCTTACGCCACCTTGGGAGAGATTTCTGATGCTCTAAGAGAGGTCTTCGGGGAGTATCAGGAAACGGTCGTGATCTAACAATCCGAAGTCTTATAATCGCAAGCTTCGCGGCATGCCGAACAGTAGTAGAGACCATCCATACAAAGTCGTACATCGAGTTGGCTGTGACAAAGACAACAATACTTGTCGCACATACATCGGGCTTCCGGCAAATCACATTGCGTGCAAAGCAGTTTTTTCGCTCCACTCCCGTAGCTCATAGAAGAACTCTAGACGGCAGAAAAGCGGGTGCGAAGATATCTGAGGTGATGTGGACCTTCGCGTTCCTCCCCACGAGAGGTGTTGAAGCGGGGGCCGGAATGTCGAGAATGCTAAAATTAGTGGAGTTGAATGCCAGGCAAATTGCTATCCCCCTGCTATCCCGATTCTCAACCATCGGCTCCTAAAGTTGGCTTTGTGAGCCTGGGCTGCCCTAAGAATTTAGTGGATAGCGAAGTCATGATGGGTATGCTCGAGCAAGCCGGCGCCAAACTGGTACCGCGAGCCGAGGACGCCGATGTCATAGTGATAAATACCTGTTCGTTCATCGAGAGTGCTCAGCAGGAGTCGGTCAATACCATCCTCGAAATGGCGCGTGAGAAGTTGACGCGTCCCGCCAAGCTGATTGTGGCCGGCTGTCTGGTCGAGCGCTTCCGCCATGAAATTCAAAAAAATATTCCCGAAGTGGATGCAGTCATCGGCACGGGGGAACTGGAAAGCATCGTGGCTGCGGTTGGAGTAGCTCCCGCACCCCAGTCTGCATCGCCCTTTCGAATTCTCAACTCCCGGCCGGAAGCCGATGTTCGCGTGGCCCAAGGACGTTTTGCCCGTCAAGCCTGGGATGGAGCCCTCTCCGACCTGCCTCATTATCTTTACAACGAGGCCACGCCCAGGGTGCTCTCGACGCCACGCTTCACCGCTTATATCAAGATCGCCGAGGGCTGTGACCACCCCTGCAGCTTCTGCATCATTCCCCAGCTACGCGGAAGATTTCGCTCGCGAGGTTTTGAATCCGTGGTTGCCGAGGCCGAACGCCTGGTCCAATCGGGAGTGCGGGAAATTACTCTCATTGGCCAAGACACCACCTGCTACGGCGAAGATTTCAATCTCAAAGATGGTCTAGCCTTGCTGCTTGAGAGGCTCTCTCGGATTGCGGGATTGCACTGGCTGCGCTTTCTTTACGCTTATCCCAATAAAATCACCTCCCGCCTGCTGGACGTTATAGCCGGGAGTGAGAACATTTGCTCTTATCTCGACCTTCCTCTGCAACACGCCTCGGCAGCCGCTCTGAAACGCATGAAGCGCGGCGGCAGCGCGGAGATTTTCCTGCGAACCATCGACAAAGTGCGCGCCGCCCTGCCCGGTGTAGCCCTACGAACTTCCTTCATCGTCGGCTTTCCGGGTGAGAGCGAGGAGGAATTTGAACAGTTGTGCGCCTTCGTCGGAGAGGCGCAGTTTGATTGGATGGGCGCCTTCGCCTACTCCGATCAAGAGGGGGCGGGCGCGTTTTCACTTCCCAACAAGTTA
>JAFAPG010000733.1 GCA_019247235.1 Acidobacteriota bacterium | reverse complement strand
ACTCCTCAACAACTGAAATACTACTTGAGCGTAGACACTCGAATGCTGACCGCCGCAAATGGAGATGATGGCAAGCGCGAGATTAGCATCGCGTTTGCGGTATGCTCTTTCGACCGCTCCGGCAAAGCCATACAGTATCTGCAGGATAAAGTTACTCAGAAGTTTACCGCGGAGGAGTATTCATCGATGCGTGGATTACCGCACATTATTGAATTCACTCCACGGGACAACGCCAGTCGCATTCGTCTGTTGGTGCGCGATCAGATGAGTGGGGAAATCGGATCGCTGGACGTGCCTTTGGGCGGAACCGCCGCCGCCAAGAGCGCGAATGGAGCGCGACCGGCCACTCGTCCGGACTGAACCATCCCTCTTCGGGGGTGCGCCCTTAACACCCCTGAAGCGTTAACGCAATCATGAGTCTCTTCACTGTCCGGGGCGTGGGGCTAGCGATTGTTTACCAGCGTGCTTTCAACCAAGTCTCCCAGTTGTTGTGCAGTAAACTCGTTGCCTTCGAGATTGGCAGCCAGTCGGCCATGGCGATCGATAATGGCCGTGCGCAGCGAATGGTTCATGAGACCCTCGTCTTGAAAGGAATCTTCGCCAAATAAATCGCATACTCGGCGAACGTCGTCCGCCGGGCCGGTGAGAAAGTGCCATGTGGCCGGATCGGCTTTCCAGGTACTGGCGTATCTCGCCAATACCTCGGGCTGATCATGCAGCGGATCGAAGGTGACGGTAAGAAGAACCAAGTCACGGCCGAGTCGGTCAGCGAATCGCCTCTGCAGGTTGCCGAAATTGTTAGAGCTGCGGAAGCAGAAATTCGGCAGCGTGCAACGTGTGTAAACGAAATTTAGTGTGACCACCTTACCGCGGAATTCCGCTAAGGTCACCTTGCGCAGTTCCTGGTCCACAAGCTTGAAGTTCGGGACCAGATCGCCCATCTTTACAGGCTGGGCCGATGAAGGAGTGGTGATGCGACTCAGAAGTTTGAGCCGTCGTGTGGTAAGTGGATCGGGCTCGAGTCCCTGGTATAGGTGAACCCGAATGTCCTCGGCATAAGAGGTCATCGTATCTAGGACCACGACAAAGTCGATCATGGTACCTGGATTAATGCCCTCCAGCTGCTTGGCGTTGCGCACCTCAAAAGGCATGGCCATGGCTTCCATGTACCCTGGAATAGCCTTAATCGAGACAACCATCGTCTTCCCTTCGCTGTTCACACTTAGCACAAGGCCACTGGCCGGGTGTCGTCCGGCGGCCATAGTTGCGGCTTCGGCCGCAAAAACCAAGAGCACAGCCCAGACAGAGCGGCAAAACCAAGACATAGTTATCCTTTGCCGCCCTGCTTGGCGGCACCACGAATCCTTGCTCCGAGGCGAACCCGCTTTCTGTGCAGACGCCGATAGTCTTTGGCGAATTCCGTGATCTCAATAAATTGATCGGTGCCGACGGCGGAGAAGTTCTGCCGGGTATTACTTGTCGGCCACCAGATCTCGATATTGAGAATGCGGGCCGAGGCTCCCAGCCCAATGTGTTGTTCGAGCGGCGAAGCTCCGAAGGAGCCTCCACTGCCGACGGTTCGATAAATCGACCGTTCCCCCTTCCCGGCATTTTCAACCGTCACCTGGATGCGTGCCCCCAAGGCTGCGCGGTTACTTTTGACACCCGTCAATTTTATGTTAATCCAATCATTGCCATTGCCGGAGTTTTCAAACAGACGAAATGCGTGAGCATCGCCCGGCACAGCGCCTCCGATCACAGTGAGAATGTCTTCATCTCCATCGCGATCTATGTCGGCGAAGGCGACGCCGTGGCCTTTGTGCAATTCTCCTGTCCCAGTGGCGGCGGTAACATCGGAAAAGTACTTTCCTTGGTGATTGCGAAGCAACATGTGCGGAATCAGAGAAGCATAGTTCGGGTTTCCATTTCCCAAGTAGATGTCGAGAAAGCCGTCGTTATCGATGTCTCCAAAGTTCGCGCCCATGGGCATAAGCACTTTGTTGAGCCCGGTTTCCGCTGTGACATCGCGAAAGGTACCATCGTGCTGATTGCGATAGAGCTTCATGGTTGCGGCATTGGGAGGCAAACCAAGGTAGGTGCGGACGCTCTCGTCGAGGGAGACAAAATAGCTGCTAACAAACAGGTCAGGCCATCCATCATTGTCATAATCGAAGAACCAGCTAGGAAAACTAATCCACGGGCCCAGCACCCCGGAGTTCTTGGCAAGGTCGGTAAATGTGAGGTTGCGATTGTTGTGGTACAGAAAGTTATCTCCACCGTAGTTAGAAACATATAGATCGGGGTAACCATCGTTGTCGTAATCAGAGCTAACAACCGCTTTGCTGAATGCAACTCGATCTACGCCGGCCGAGCGGGCGATGTCGGTAAATGTGCCGTTACGATTACTCAGAAAGAGCTGAGCAGGTCCATTTTCTGAGCCAACAAACAGGTCCAGCCATCCATCGTTATTAATGTCAGTCCAGACGGCAGTTTGGCTGGCTGTCGCTGGCTCGGCCAATCCCGCTTTCTCAGTCACATCGGTGAACGTTCCATTGCAATGTCCACGAAGCAACGACTTACGCATCGGGATTTCCCATCCTCCTCGCAGTACGAGAATGTCCATGCAACCGTCATTATCGTAATCGGCTTGCACGATATTGAGGCCGCCGAGCTGATCGAGCAGACCAGCCTCGTGGCTGCGGTCGGTAAACGTTCCATCTCCGTTATTGTGGAAGTAATGCAAGTGCTCGCACATATTCATGCTCGAGGTCACGATATCGAGCAAGCCATTGTTCTCAAAGTCATCGACGATGATCCCTCCAGCCATCGATTTCAAGACGATTCCGGCCGCAGGAGCAACGTCGCGGAAGCGAGGAGCGGATTCTTGGGATTCAAAAACCGAGGAAGGGATCAGATACTGCTTCGGCACGCGCGAGGGATAGCCCCCGAGAGTCATGTAAGCGTAGTTCAAGAGCCACTTTGTGGGAAGGTCTTCGGGCGCAGATTGGAGATACTTTTCGAAGTATTGAATGGCTGTTTCCGAGTCTTGTTTTCTCCCGTACGCTATTCCCCGAGCGAGGGGGATGAGACAACGATCACCCGGATGATCGTAAACACCATTTTCCATCTCCGCTTTGTGAAGGTAAGCGACTCCAAGCTCCTGTTCCAATTGGGCTGCCACGGGTAGCGACTTGGCCTGTGCGAGTTGGTAAGCTTTCTGATACTCGGTGATGGCTTGTTCCATCTCGCCGGGATAGGAGTACAGTTCACCCAGCGCGTAATATTCTTGAGTGACGTCCAAAGGCGCTTGTTTGGCCGCTTCAGCTGCGTTGGCAGGAGAGAGAAATTCCACCAGGCGGGCGACGGCATTCGTCCAGGTCTGCTTACGAGTGGCGCAGATTTTCTGAAGATCTTGCGCCCATCCCGGTGGCTTAGGGGAGCGAAACAGCGCCGATTCAGCCTCGCCAATTCCTGATACGTTGGGTGTATATCGGATACTGCCGGCCGATGCCAACCCTGCCGAGGCGACGTTTCCCGC
>JAFAPG010000681.1 GCA_019247235.1 Acidobacteriota bacterium | reverse complement strand
ACGCCGACGGTCGTCTCGGTTGGGCCGTAGTGGTTGAAAATTTCACAGCTGGGCGAGAGCAATTCAACTTTCTCGAGCAGCTTTGGTGTCAGTGTCTCGCCCCCAAAGATCAAGTATTTGCGGGGTAAAAGTTTTGCGGCTTGCTCGCCCGCTAGCAGGGCCTCCAGATGCGAGGGAACGATTTTCAACACGTCGATAGGGTGCTCGGCCTGATAGGCGGCGAAATCTCGCGCATCGGTTGCGACCGTGTAAGGAACGATATGCAGCGTGCCGCCCGAGATCAGGGAGGGATAAACGCAGGTGTTGCCCAAATCGGCGGCGAGAGTGGAGACGGTAGCGAAGTGCAGTCCCGCCGGGTGCTTCGCCAGCTCCAGCCGCTGGGTAATAAAATGCGTGTAGTTCACCAGGTTGCGATGCCGAACTGCCACTCCCTTGGGAACGCCCGTCGACCCGGAGGTGTAGAGCACGTAAGCCAGGGTCTCGGGATCGGTGTTGCCGGCGAGGTTGGTTTTCGGTTGATCTTTCCAGTCCGCGTGGCGATCGATAGCAACCTGAAGGTGATCTTGCTGCCCCTCGATTGCGTTCTGTCCTGCCCTACTCGACTCCACAATGACCACCGTCGCGGATTCCAGTTGCTGTTTGATCCGCGCCGGAGGGTTGTCAGGATTGACCGGTACGTAAGCGCCACCGGCTTTCATTGTGGCTAACACCGCGACGATGAGGTCAGCAGATCGATCTAAGCAGAGCCCGACGAGATGATCAGGTCCTACACCATGGGCACGTAAGTAATGCGCCAGTTGATTGGCACGTTCGTTGAGCTCCCGATAGCTGTAGGCCTGGGTGCCCGAACAGACGGCGATTCGCTCCGGAGTGCGCGCCGCCTGATCCTCAAACAGTTGGTGAAGACATTGCCGGCGCGGGTATTCCGCCTGTGTATCGTTCCAGTCGATCAAGAGTTGCCGGCGTTGATTTTCAGAGAGCAATGGAAAGCGAGAGACTGCGCGGTCGGGCTCAGCCACGGCTGCCGCCATAAGGCTCTGGTAATACCCGGCAACGGCCTCGACGCTCGATGGCGAAAATCGCGAGCCGTCATAATGCAATTCCAGTCGCACGCCGGCCCGGCCCATGATGATTGCCAGTCGCAGCTTAAAGCTCTCGCTTACAACGTGTAGACGTTCTAGTGAGAAGCTCACCTCGGTCCCAGCACGGTAGGTATCAGTCTTGTAATAGGCGAAAGCCCATGGGAGGGCGGGGATTTCACTCCCCGCCGCCTGATTCCAGGCAAAGCTTTCCTGCCAGCTCTGCGAATCTTGGGTAATCGCCTGAACACTTTCTAATAAGGCACGGAATGAGGACTCGGCGGTTGCGGAGAAGGGAATGGGAAGACAACGGGCGAGGGGACCAAGGGCCGACGATAGCTCCTCGTAACGACGGCCATCAAACTCGCAGCCGACCGTGAGCGTCTGCTGACCCGTCAGTCGCAACAGGAGCCCGCACCACGCCGCAAGAAAAAGATTGTGATCGGTGGTATTAAGTGACTTGGCCTGAGAGGCAATGGCATCTCGGGACATCATGGGCAACGAAACCACCGCCGGTGAAAAGCCGCTGGCCGGTTTTTGCTCGAGGGGCAGAACGATCGAATCCATTGCTCCGAAGTCGAGGTTGCGGCAAAGGTTGCGCCAAAAATCACGTCCGGCTTTGGTTTCCTCACTTCCTAGCAATTCGTTTTGCCATTCGACCAGATCGGCATATTGCATGACATCGGAACCACTCGAATGTCCTTGGTAAGCTTCGGCCAGCTGGCCAACGAGATTGCTTAGGGTTGTTGCGTCGGCGCAAACAGTAGGCAAAGTAAGAATCAGCTGATGAGAGTGCGGGTCGTTGGTCACCAAAAGGACACGTAGCGGCGAGTCCTCCGCGAGATTCGAGTAAGCCGCTCGTTCCTTCTCTGCCAGACTCTCAAGCTGGTGGTCGGAGCCACGGTAGTGCTCGAAACGAAACGAGAGATCCTTGACGATAACCTGAAACGGGAGCTTCACGCCGGCTTGTCGACGGAAGCGGGTTCGCAGGATCTCCTGTTGCGCGACCACCTCCTCAAGCGCTCGTTTGAGCCGCGCAGGTTCCAGCTCGCCGGTCACTTGTACGATGGTTTGCGCATACGGCCGAACTCCACGCTCGTGTTGTGTCCACGCTCGTTCCTGCTGCAATGACAGGCGAAATCCCGCCGTTGCCGTGGTTGCATTCGATGACATCGTTTCCTGCCTCGTCACGGATCCGAATTACACTTGCCGAAGCACCTGGCCTTTCGCGCAACCAGCCATGCTGGTTTAGGAGACCTCGATGGCTTTTCGGCGAACTCTTCGCAACTTTTCGAGACCCGCCTGTTGAAGTTTTCTCTGGTCGTCGACGCGACGAGTTTCCTCGGCTTTGTGCAACCTCGCCAGCAGCGTCGCGATAGTTGCATCTGGATCGTCGAACATCGAATTGAGCACCAGTTCGTAAGCGTCCGCCATGCGCGCAATGGTACTTGCCTCGAACAGCTTGGGGTTGTACATCCACGTAACCGAGGGGTCCGTCTGCGGGTTGTTAATAAATACGACCAGGTCAAATCGCGAAGAGCTGCTCACGCCCAGAGGTTCGAGCCTCAATCCCGCGAACTCCTGGACTGTCTGGGGGGTATTCTGCATCACGAAAAGAACCTGAACCAGAGGATTGTGGCTCAGGCTGCGCTCTGGCCGTAAGGCTTCGACGAGCTTGTCAAAGGGAATGTCCTGGTGGGTCATGGCGCCCAGGCAAGACTCACGAACTTGGGCAAAGAAATCCCGGAAGCTCATTTCCGAGTGCAGACGAGCGCGAAGCGGCAGAAGATTGACGAAAAAGCCTATAAGGGCCTCAGTCTCGAGGTGAGTGCGGTTCGCCAAATCAATTCCCACCACCACGTCTTGCTGGCCGGTAAGCTTCGCCAGCAAAATCTCAAATGCCGCCAGGAGGGTCATGAAAAACGTTCCCCGCTGTTTGCGGCTGAGAGCCCGCAGATCGCGCACTACAGGCGCAGGAATGGCTTGGTGGTGCTGTGCCCCCCAGAACTGCTCTGTGTTTTGCCGGGGGTGATCGGTTGGAAGTTCCAGCACGGGGGGCGCGCCCGCCAAGTGTTCCCGCCAAAATGAAAGCTGTTGATCGAGCACAGCGGGCGAGAGAAATTCGTGCTGCCAACAAGCGTAGTCGGCATACTGAATTTTTAGCTCCGGCAAGGGCGAGGCGCTTCCCTCAATCGTGGCTGCGTACAAGGCAGCAATTTCCTGGGACAGAATGGCGATAGACCAACGGTCGCTGATAATGTGGTGCATGCTCAAAACCAGTGCGTGATCAAGGGAGTCAATCTTCATTAATAGAGGACGAATTAAGGGTCCCGTAGCCAGGTCAAACGGCTTCTTTATCTCCTCGGTCGCGAGTCGGCGGGCTTCGGCTTCCCGCTCTTCCGCTCGAGCGAACCCGCTGAGGTCAACTGCATTCAGCTTCATCTCGAGCATCGGACGAATCACCTGTGTGGGATGATCATTCACTGAAGAAAAGACCGTGCGCAGACACTCGTGACGCCGAATCACCTCGTTCAAGCTCTTTTCTAGAGCTAGCTCGTTAAGCGGCCCTCTGATTCGGGTCACATATGCGATGTTATAAAGGGGATTGCCCGACTCTAGTTGATCCAAGAACCAGAGCCGCTGCTGGGCCAGGGACAGCGGAAGTGGGCCGCTGCGCGGTGCCGGCAGGATCGCAGCTGGCAGTTCCGCTCCTTTCTGGCGCAGCAAGCTATCTAACTCCACCGCCAGAGCAGCCAGGACGGGAGTTTCGAATAACGTGCGTAAAGGAAGATCGACTTTCAAGGTTTCACGTATTCTCGAAACTAACTTGGTGGCGAGCAGGGAATGGCCTCCCAGGAGGAAGAAATCATCTTCAGTACTGGCGGGTTCAACACCCAGAACATCCGCCCAAATACCCCATAGAATCTCTTCGGTTGCATTGCGCGGCTTTCGGCCCGCAACCCCTTCGAATTCACGGTGATAATCGGGAGCGGGCAATCGCTTCCGGTCCACTTTGCCGTTTGGAGTTAGGGGCAGGGAGTCCATCTCGACCAGAGCAGAAGGAATCATGTAGTCAGGTAGGCTCTGCTTGAGGTGCGCACGAAGTTCGGACAGGGTTAAATGCTCGCCCGCATCCAGCACGAGATATGCGACCAAACGCTTGTCGTCCGGCTTGCATTCATACGCTGCCACCACCACTTGCCGGATTGAGGGATGCTGCAACAAAGCATTCTCAATCTCACCTAACTCGATGCGAAATCCTCGTATTTTGACTTGGAAATCACTGCGTCCGAGATAGGCAATGTTGCCATCCGAAAAGTATTTGGCCACGTCTCCGGTGCGGTAGATGCGGTCACCCGAGTTGCTAAATGGGTTCAGGATGAATTTTTCTTTCGTGAGCTCAGGTCGGTTACGGTAACCACGCGCTACCCCGTCGCCACCTATGTAGAGTTCGCCAGCTACTCCCACCGGGACGGGCACGAGATTTTGATCAAGCACATACAGGGCGGTATTTGCGATGGGTCGGCCGATGGGCGCTGAGCTAGTCAAATCTTTATCGATACGATAAAGCGAAGACCAGATCGTGGTCTCGGTTGGTCCGTAGAGATTCCACAACTCATGGCAGCGTGTTCGCAGCTGAAGCCCAAGATCAGCAGCCAGGGCCTCTCCGCCACACAGTACCCTCATGGCTTTCGAGCCCTTCCATCCCGCGTCAACTAACATTCGCCAGGTCGCAGGGGTAGCCTGCATGATCGTAGGGGCTGCCCTCTTGATCGCTGCCAGCAGTTGCTCGGCGTTGGCGGCTTCTTCGCGCGAAGCCAGCACGATTTGTGCACCGCAGATGAGCGGCAAGTAAAGTTCGAGCCCGGCGATGTCAAAGGACAGGGTTGTCACCGCTAGCAACCGGTCCTCGCTGACTAGGCCCGGCTGTTTCTGCATGCTGATTAGAAAATTAACCAAATTGCGGTGCTCGATTTCCACCCCTTTGGGCTTGCCCGTCGATCCCGAGGTGTAGAGCACGTAAGCGAGATGCTCAGGTGATGCGAGCGGCTCGAGGTTCTCCCCGTCTTCACCGAAGATCTGGCCTGCGTCCGAGTCCAAGCAGAGGATATCGGACTCACGGCTCATCGCAAGCGAGTCCAATAAGGACCGTTGGGTAATCAGCACTTGCACTCTGGCGTCCTCGAGGATGAACGCAACTCGCTCGGGCGGATGGAGAGGATCGAGAGGCACGTAGGCCCCGCCGGCTTTCAGCACTCCCAATAGCGCCACCAACATATCCAGGGAGCGCTCGAGGTAGAGTGCCACCAGCGAGTCCCGAGCGACCCCCCGGCGGCGCAAATGGCGCGCCAGCTGGTTGGCACGCCGGTTCAGCTCTCGATACGTGATTTCTTCGGTGCGGAAACTTATCGCAATGCTCTCCGGAGTGCGCTCAACTTGACGTTCGAACAACTGATGTGCGCATAGCTCCTTGGGGTAAGGCGATTGGGTGGCATTCCAATCGACCAGAATCCGCTGACGCTCGACTGCGGTCAGCAGCGGTAGACGAGAAAGGGTCAACTCGGGTGAGGTGGCCGCGGCATCCAACAGAATCTTCAAATGCTCAAAAAAATTCTCGATCGTCGCCGCGTCAAAAAGATCAGTGTTGTATTCCAGTTGCCCATCGAGCCCATTCCCGGTCTCTGTCAGTGAAAGAAACATGTCGCCTTTGACGGTCTTAAGACCGCTGGGCACATGATCAAATCGGAGGAGGCTCGATTTCAGGCCTTCAACGGGAGCGTTCTGCAGCACGAAAAAAATCTGAACTAGC
>JAFAPG010000668.1 GCA_019247235.1 Acidobacteriota bacterium | reverse complement strand
AACCTCCCCTACGCCGGCGCACCCGGCCCAGGCGGCGGGGGGCGTGCCTGCTGGACGCCTGATGGACGATATCTGATCTTTTCCGCCAATCTGCATTCCGATTATGAATACGATCCGCTGAACACTGAGATCTACCAGCTCTCGCTGGCCGACGGAGAGGTGACGCCGCTGACTAGCCGCAAAGGGCCCGACAACTCCCCAACCATATCGCCCGATGGAAAAACCATTGCTTATGTCGGATTTGATGACCGCTTTCAGGGACACCAGACCACCCATCTTTATTTGATGAACCGTGACGGCAGCAATCCCAGGGCAGCCACTCCGCAACTGGATCGCGATGTGCAGGATCCAGAGTGGGCCCTGGATGGCAGCGGCGTTTATTTTCTGTACGACGATCAGGGGGACACGAAGCTTGCCTTCTACTCGCTGAATGGCAAAGTCCGAGACATTACCAGTCACGTGGGTAGCGGCGGGTCGAGCTACTCTTCTGGTGCCTCATTTTCGGTGGCAAAGAACGGCACGTTTGTCGTCCCTTATGAAACTCCGAATGACGCCGGCGATATTGCGGTTGGTACGCACTCGGAGGCAACAACACGTGTGCTCACGTCGCTAAATCAGCAGCTCTTCACCCAGAAGAAGCTGGGACAGACGGAAGAGTTCTGGTTCGAATCTTCGGTTGATAAGCGCAAGATTGAAGGCTGGATCATCAAGCCTCCGGATTTCGACCCAGCGAAAAAGTACCCGCTCATTCTAGAAATTCATGGCTGCCTGTTTGCCAACTACGGTGACCGTTTTGACACGATCAAACAAGTGTGGGCCGCGAAAGAATACGTAGTGCTGTACGTGAATCCGCGGGGCAGCACGAGCTATGGGGAGGAGTTTGCCAATCTCATCCATCATGCCTATCCGGGAGACGATTTTTACGACCTGAACTCTGCCGTAGATGCGATCGTCGGGAAAGGCTATATCGATCCCGGCAATTTGTTCGTGACCGGTGGATCAGGGGGAGGTGTGCTCACCTGCTGGATGATCGACCGCACCGCTCGTTTCCGCGCCGCTGCGAGCTTGTATCCGGTTATCAACTGGTACAGCTGGGTACTGACCTCTGATCTGCCGTCCTTTGGGACGCTTTATTGGTTTTCGGGGCCGCCGTGGGAGAGGTCGGATGAATATGTAAAGCGGTCGGTGCTCTCCTACGTAGATAAGGTGTCGACGCCCACCCTGCTGGCCACCGGCGAGGATGATTTCCGTACTCCGATCTCCGAAGCTGAGCAATATTACGAGGCACTCAAGCTGCGTAAAATCGAGAGCGTCTTAGTGCGTTTTCCAGGCGAGCCTCATGGCCTAAGCTCGAAACCTAGTCATCAGATTGCGAAAATTCTGTACGTCTCGGACTGGTTCGATCAGCATAAAAAGAAATAGCATCCGCATTCGCCGAGCACTTGCGTTGTCTCATGTCGAGGCTTCTACGGCGCGAGGACATTGCGACTACCTCGAATGTTCCATACAACGCGCCGAGCGATTGGGCCTTCGTTCTCGCCTTATAGCAAGGCGTAACATCCCTATTGGCTGGAAGAGCTGCTCAAGTAGCACATCAAACCTGTTGGCCCTGGCCGCTGGCCTCCCAGATGGCTGGCACAGTTTCCGGCCATACGGTAATCGACTGGGGCAGAGGAGCCAGGACTCGACTGGAGGGCGGGAAAAACTCTTGCCACGGAATCAAATGGGTATGGCGATCTTGGAATGGATCTAAAACCAGATTCAACAATGCCTGGTGGATTTCATTTGGGACGGGAGAAATGAAGTGGCGCGGGCGCAGCATCCGCAACTATACCGCAAGTTTTCGTGACGTTATTTGACCCCAGTCGCAACAAGAATCTCTTCAAGTGCGAGTAAAGAATGGTGCGCCCTGACAGATTCGAACTGCCGACCTTCTGGTTCGTAGCCAGACGCTCTATCCAACTGAGCTAAGGGCGCGAACGTCTACTTTCAATCGGTTAGGTCCCAAACCTTAAAGTGCTGTGAGGGACAGTTAGGGGCAGTTAAGCGGCTCACTGCACATTCTCGGTTACCGGGATCGATTTTTCCAGCTTTATCGATTCCAGCTGGGCCGCCTGCTTCACGTATTGTACCAAACGCTCACTTGCACGCCGCTTGGCTTCGAGCGACAAGCCGCCATACAGCTCGCTAGTGGTGCTCAAGTTTTCATGCCGCAGCAGCTCTTTGGTCTCCTCCAGTTTGAGAGCCTCCTTT
>JAFAPG010000663.1 GCA_019247235.1 Acidobacteriota bacterium | reverse complement strand
GTGATCAAGGTGATGAGGAACACCACCAGGAAAATGAAGAACAGGAGCTTTGCGATTCCGGCCGCTGCCACCGCCACGCCGCCAAAACCGAAGATCGCGGCGATGATCGCGACGATCAGAAATACCAGCGCCCAATAAAGCATATTGCCTCCTAAGGCTTGGTCAAATAACTAACTCACCAAAAGCATAACCAATCGGCTTTCGGGTGGCGATCCGGCCGAAGCTGTACTTCAAAACGCGATTTGCTGTAGGGGAAAAACGAGACTTCCCTTTATTTTCAGGCGCTTGCAAGGATTTTGGTTCTCGGTTGACCAACCTTCGCCGATCCGACCAGGGGGTAACCCCCGAGCATTTCTTCAAGCGAGAACGCATTGCGTACGGCATGCCCGCCAATATCGTTATTGAAATAAACGAATGCGTGGGCGAGGCGTGATCGCCAACTTTCTAACAGCCCGGCCCACCTCCTCAGAACATGATCCGGATAGTTCCCCCCGTAGCGCTGGCCGCTTCCATGAAAGCGCAAATAGGTGAAATCGGCCGTTAGCTCAATGGGCCACTCCATCTCGCGCCAGTCATGAATGCACAGAGCGACGTTGTGTTCGCGAAGCAAGTGGAAGACCTCCCGGGTTGACCAGCTGTCATCGCGAAACTCGATCGCATATCGGTGAGCTTTGGGAAGGATCGCCAGAAACTGGGCGAGCCGTTCTACATTGGCCTTCCAGTTGGGTGGAAGTTGAAACAGAACCGGCCCCAGGGCCTCACGGAGCGGTTTTGCGCGTGAAAAGAACAAATCCACGGCATCTTCAACGTGATGCAACCTCTTAATGTGGGTGATAAATCGGCTGGCCTTGACCGCAAACACAAAACCGGCCGGAGCACGCTCCTTCCAATGCGCAAAAATCCGTTCTTCGGGAAGGCGATAGAAACTGTTATTGAGTTCAACAGTGCGAAAGTGGCGAGCATACCAGGAAAACATGCGGTCACTGGGAAAACGGGGAGGATAAAAATCTCCAAGCCAATGTTTATAGTGCCAACCGGAAGTACCAACGTATACTTGGCAACTCCTCGTCATTAGCTCACCTCTCAACCCCGCCGTCCTGGTTGCGTTGCACCCTGCCGCTTGCGCATCCGTCACATCGGGTTAACATTCCTGTGGTGCGGGTGAGTTAATCCAGCAACTTACGTTCCTCTATCTGGTAAATTTGCTGCCGAATAGAGAACTGCTCACCAACCTGGCCTCTACCCCCGTCATCTAATTTTTCACTAGGTGCGGTGGAACCGTCCCCGGACCTCGCGATAGTGCCCGAATCTGTCGCCATGCTCTGGGGACGGCGCTTTTGGCGAAGCTGCGCCCCACTGTTGCGGAATGGGTGCGTAATAAAATCACCATAGCTCGTCGCTTCCTCGGTCCCAAGAAGCAATACGTCTGAATGAGTGGCTAATACCGAAAAGGTAGCCCCACGCCACGGCAAGTTTCACTTGGCTGCCGCTCCAGTTGCCCAATCGCAAGATCGACGATGGCGTTTTTCATAGAGTGAGCAAATAGCGACGCGAAGACCAGCATTTTGTCGCTGGTACCTGAATCAAGTGGGCCATGCTCTTCTGCTTGCCGCGAGAATTCCATGCCGCTGGCGACGCCCGCCCAAAAAACCACTTCCTCGAGGCTCATGGTCTGCCCAGGGTTCGCCGGCAGCTGACAAAATTGCTCCACTGCGGCGCGAACTTCCTCCGGCGAGCGCTCCTCTATCTCATCGACAAAAGTCATGATCTCCAGAATTCGGGTAAATCCCTGCCAATCACGAGTGTTCGTTGTTTCCAGTTTCATCATTGCGATCACCGTGAAGCCTTAACTATGACCTTCCCCCTTCAAGTTATCGACCTGTAAGGAACTCTATCCGGTCCGCAAGCCGGGGGGTATCCCTTTCATCTCTTAACCGATGCGGTAGCATCCTGTAAGAACGCGTTGCCGAACCCCTCAGGCGTTCTATGTAGAACAGGGGCGTTTCTTGCCTAGGCCACCTCCTCCAATAACTGCGAGCTGCTCAGCCACGCGACATCGGCGGCGGCAGCACGCACCTGATAGGTCGACTGCGCTTGGGCGCGCCAATGTTGCTTATAAGCCTCTTGCCCGCGTAAGAAGTCAAAGCTGCGCATGCCACGATCGACTGCGTCCTCAATTGCCGAAAACATGAGCAGGGTCCCGGGGCTAAAAAAGCCAAACTCCGGATGAAAGCCCTGGAGATAGCAATACACCGTATCGCGGTCAAACAACGTGTACAGGACCGCCGCCGTGCCGGCCTGGACACGCAATCGATAGATTCTGAGGAGGCCGCGAGCAATCAACAATGGGGCGGCAATTTTGTGAAATGTACGCAAACGCTCCTCCTCCAGCACGCCAGGTTCCCCCTTATCCGACCAACGCAAGGTATGAAGACGAAAGAGATCCTCGAGAAACTCCGACAATGTCTCTACCCTGGCAAACTCGATCAACCCGCCTCCGGCTCGCTCAAGGCGGGATCGAGCATTTCTCAAATTCGCGCGCTGCCGCGGGGAAAATATCGGCAAGAGCTCTCGTCGATCGCTCGGCAGGGGCAAAACCGAGCTTCGGTCATGAGCGAATCGGAATGGTCGCAGAGAAGGTAGTCGCATTAACATCGAGTGCGGCCCGATGTCGGTCAGCTCCATAATTGTCCAGCTCGGGTCTTGCGAGACGGCGGCGAAGGTGGCCTGACAAACCGCCACCTCTTTGCCGGCCTCAGCTAGCACATCAAGGTAGTCGGAAATACCTCCCCCAGCAAACCCGAGCACCCGTTCAGCCTGTCGCGGATAGATGAGCAAGGGTGCGATACCTATCATGCGACCGTTTTCTCTGACCACGACAACCCGCAGATTTGCTGGACAGAAAATTTCCATCCATGAGAGCAGCCATTCAGCACTTTGGAAGGGAGTTCGCGCCGAGCATCGGAGAAACAACTGATGCCATTCCGACCTCAAAGCCGCAACCTTCGCTGGCTCGTCGATCACCTCGGTGCGCAGCTGCGAATTGGAAAACATGAACCGCCTCCTGTCGATCCTACGCGGCCCGACGCCGATCGGCCGTGGTTTGCCCACTCGATTCTCTGTACAGATCGAAGTACCGAGAAATCATCGACTGCGCAGAAAATCTTCGTTCCGCCTCCCTTCGGCAGTTGACTCGGTCAATCGTGGCTAGGCTGCTGACGGCATCGGCCATTTCCGTGACACTGGAAACCAAAAACCCGGTACGCTCATGTTGAACGATGTCGGGCAGCGCACCACTCCGCCACGCCACCACGGGAGTTCCCGCAGCCAACGCTTCCATGGCGACCAAGCAACTGGTTTCAGGAGCAAGGCTCGGTACCAGAAGGCAGCGAGCCCCTCCGAGCAAGTGAGCTTTGCGCTTGCCTCCAACGGTGCCTACGAAACGCACGCGCGCACTGAGGCGCGGTTGAATTGTCTGTTGAAAATAGCGTTGGTGCTCGGGATAGTCGAAGACCGCGCCCGCCAAAATCACGGGCAGGTTGGCGCGTTCGGCGGCATCGAGCGCAAGGTGGATACCCTTTTCGGGACAGATTCGTCCCAGGATCAGGGCGTACTCACCTCGCTCGTGCGCTGGATGAAAACGCTTGAGGTCGATTCCGTTAGGGATGATCGCGGCAATCTGCACCGGCTCGGTCGCAGCTTGCATTTGAGAAGCCGAGACCGCGATTAGCCGCATACGCGAGTGCTCGCGGCGAAGGGCGCGCGGAGGATACCAGGCAAGCGGCAGGTGCAAGGAGACAACGATGGGAATTTCCGTCTTAGGTAGGTACTGGTCAAAATCCAGACCGTGCAGATGCACGATATCAACCGGATAATGGTCAAGCGCCCATTCAAGCGAGCGTTTACATTGGTGCTGTGCCTCGCGTCGCCTAGGCTCACTGAAGTTTGTTGTCGGAGTGTATACCGGAACCAGAAGCCCCTGACAACGCGAATCTGCGGGCGCTACAACGATAGAGCGGTGGCCCGCTTCAACCAAGGCTCGGTCAAGAGTAAGTAGGATCTGTTCGGCTCCGCCTGCCGTACTCTCTGAAACGGTCGCCAGTGGATAGCCCACGCTGAGCACGGTCAGCGACATGCTTGCTCCTCGCTCTCACTCAAGGCCTGAACCGCCAACTCTCGCCATCTGGCGCCCGCGAGCGGCCAACCCATGCACTCATACCAAAGCTTGCCGGGATGTGGCGGCCGCGAGAAGTCATAGGTGGGTGCCCGGCGAATGCGTTCGCTCCGGATGGGGAAATTTTCTAGCACCAGACGTTGCGATCCGTATTCATCCATCATCCGGCGTTTTCGCTGTTGTTCTTGCGCGGAGAGCTCGAGACATATCTCGTCTACTTGCTGCGCGGGCAAGAATTCTCCGCTCACGCATCGCCCATCGCGGGCGTGATACGAGGTCATCTCGAACAACTCTGGGCGTGCGGCTTGAGGCAGCCGTGAGACTGCCAGGTTGGCCATCAGAGCGGCGGCATCATGGTCGGGATGGCCACCCTCATAGGCGTGGGTCAAAACAGCCTCCGTTTCCTGTGCTTGGAGTGTTTCGACCAGGCACGCGGTTAAGCGGCCGATCTCGAAGATGACCTCCTGGTCCACTCCTCCAAGAAAGACGATTTGCTGAGAACCTATTCCAGCATGGGCGAGCGCTCTTTCCGCTTCCTCACGTCTGAGCGCGGCGTACTCCTCGCGGGAGCCCGGCGCTTGAGGGGACCAGAAGCGGGTATGGCGAGGTGCTCCGTCGGTCAAGAAGATCACCAAGGGCAAGGAGAGCTGGGCAAGCAGGCGCGTAGCACCGATGGTCTCGTCGTCTGGGTGCGCGGCCAGAAGAGCCAGCCTAACCGAGGGGTCTAAGGCGGCGGGGGAGAAGCTATTCAAGGGCCGGAGATCAGCTGGCCATTTCATGACATACAGTTTGGCTGGAGAGAACCCGTAGGGCCTCGCGGTACCCATGCAGGGTACCCACGTCCACGTAGTCATTTCCCCGTTGAATTCCGTAAACCCGACCGCCTTCTAACAGGTAGGCGTTGACAAGAGTTCCCCAATATTCGTCGCAGCGATTACGCTCAATCCATAATTGGTGCAGACGAGCAAAATGCCGCCCAGTTAATTTGAAGGCGCCCCAGACCCAGCGCGAGGAAGCATTCTGCCGTTTCACCTGTATTTCTTCCACCCGCCCGTTCTGGTCCGTGACCACCGAATCAAACAGTTCGGGACGGGAAACTGGAAACAGCAAAAAGGAAAATTCTTCGTCGGGTAAAAAACAGAAACCATCTGCAGGGAACCAGACCGTATCGGGCAAACCAACATATAAGTGATCGTCAGGCGCAACCAATGGCAAGGCGCTGAATAGAGCGTCGCACAATCCATTGGGATTTTGCTGGACGGTGTAGCAGATGGGTGCTTCTCCGATTTTGCCTCCGAAAAAACTAACAATGTCGGTCTTAGCGGGAGATATGACAAAACACACGCGGTTTACCCCTGCCTGAAGCATGCGCTCTAACAGGTATTCGGAAACCGCACGCGGATGCTCGATCAAACCCTCATAGCGGGTTCCGACCGGCAGCAGTTCCTTCGAAAATGCGAGGGGTTGAATTCGGGTACCCAACCCTGCGGCGGGAACAATTCCCCAGCGGAAACTCATCCCATCACCTCCACCAACCTGAGTAGTTCCTGGCTACGGTGTGCCGCCGTATGGCTGCTCATAACCCGTTCTCGGGCGCGATTGCCAATCTCCCGCAGCTCCTCTGTCGAGCGGGCTAAGGCTGCGACGACATCGTCGGAGCTTTTGGCCACCAGCAGTTCTCGGTCGGGGCAGAAGAATTCGTCCAGTCCTTCCCACCAATCGCTAATAATCGGAGTTTCGCAAGCTGCGGCCTCAAATAACCGCCCTGACGGACAATATCCGACACTGGCCATGGCGGCGCGGGTGACATTCAGGGTTGCGCGCGAAGAGCAATAGAACGCCGGATGTTCCGGCGGGGGCACGTGACGAACGAACCAGACATTTTTGTTCCAAGGAAAGTCCTCGGGATACTGGGCTCCGCCCACCAGGAATTTTTTCTCGGGAAGGCGCTCGGCAGGTTTCAAAAATAGCTCTCGCAATGCCCCTTGGCGGTCGCGCGCGTAGGTACCGAGATAGGAGAGATCGGAATGGTAGTCGTTCGATTTTGCCACCGGGCGGTGCAGTTCGGGATCCACGCTTCCATAGAGTGGCGCGGTGCGTTTGGCTCCCAGTAGTTGGCGAAGATCCTCAAGTGAGCGCCCCCCGACATAACTCAAGACCAAATCAAAGTCCCCCAAACCTTCTCGGGGAATATAACTGACCGATCCTTGTGTGCGCAGCGTTTCAATGGTTACTGCCGTGTCCAAATCGTAAAAGAGTTTGATGGCGGTCGAGTCGCGAACCAAATCCGCCGCCTCTTGAGCATCAGGACAATATGAGGTCACGATGGCTACATCAGCGTCCGAGACGCTCCGCGCGGCGCGCGCTCGGACTTCGCCCCAATCCGGGTAGAGGATGAGGCCATAATTTTCTGACGAAGAAAGGTCGCGGTGGCTGGCATAGTAGGGTACATCGCGTTCAAAAAAAAGCACCTGGTGCCCTTGCCTGCCCAAGGCGTTGCATAATCCGCGCCACAGCGTGGCATGTCCATTGCCCCACGAGGAGCTGACGGTTAGGCCGAATATCACCAGCTTCATGCCGCGTCCTTTGTCAAAGAGAAGTTCTTTTACAAGCAGCCGGAGCACAGGTTCTCTGCTTCAAACCTTCGATGCCAACATTGGATCGAGCGCTGTATTTCTGAAGAATCCCCTGAGGCTTCGCTTGAGCGGCCTGGTTTCGCCTGATATTCGCCAGCCTGCAGCCGGCCCCGGACCAAACTCGAGAGGAGAAAAGCCAGAACCCTTCCCCCCAGGCGGGCGGGTGAATGATCGCGTAACTCAACCAAATCATTGGGGTCTTCCCGTCGGCGGACGGCCACATTGGAGGAAAGTAAAACACTCCTCTTTTTGGGATTAGAGAAGATTTTCTCGATTAATGCTTCTGGGATCGAACCTTACGACAAAATGAGATCATCATAGGTGAGTACCCAGTGCAAACGACACTTGGGCGCTCACGGTCGTCAGCAGTTGCAGGCGAGGATTTACCATTCGATGGTCGCTTCGACAGCAAGTGTGAGAGGTCCCCAGGGAGCTAACGGCGAAGAGGCTGGGCCACCATTCGCTCCCTCAACTGACCTGTGGATTTTCCGCGCGGGAGGTCGGATAGTTTCTGGCCCGGGCATGGTTTCAGAGCTGGCGCGCGAGATTTCCCACACCGCTTCCCGTCCCGACGCGCTTCTGGATGGCCTGATTCTGGCCGGTCAACTCGAGTCGGCATTGGCCGATTCTGGTTCAGAAGCCCTAGGCCGGGCCTCGTCTTTGACTGACGCCTTAGCCCAGGCCGTGTGTGGACAGGGCCTGATCAGCGAGGCGCGCGAAATGGTTAAGGCACTACGGGTGCCGCCATCACTCACTGTATCCCCGCCCGAGGGGTTCACCTATTACGCTCTACATCCAGCGGATTTCACGCGCATTGTTACCCGCATTCCTGCCGAACCAACGAGCTGCGCTGTGATCGGGATTCGCAGCATCGGTACCACCTTAGGCGCGATGACCATCGCGGGGCTGAAATCGCAAGGCCGATCGGCGGCAAGAATCAGCGTCCGGCCAAGCGGGCATCCCTATTCGAGGAGCATGGAATTTAGCGAGCATGAACTGGACTGGGTTCGTGAGCAGACGGTGACTGGAGCACAATTTGTAATTGTCGATGAGGGCCCGGGCCGCAGCGGCTCCACGTTTCTCTCGGTCGCAGAGGCTCTGGTTCGCGCCGGCGTGGCGCGCTCCTTGATCACGCTCGTGGGTAGTCGGCAAACCAATCCGGCCTCCTTATTTGCAACCGACGCAGCCTCTCGCTGGAACTCCTTTCGCTTCCTCTCCACTCTGCCCCTGGTGAGCACACGATTTGAGAGGTACCGTTATCTGGGTGGCGGCGAGTGGCGCGGTGTCTTTCTTCCTCAACGCGAGCACTGGCCGGAGAGTTGGACGCAGATGGAACGTTTGAAATTCATGGCTCCCGACCACCACACGCTTGTCAAGTTTGAAGGCATGGGATGGATGGGCAAACAATCTCGTGAACGCGCCATCCTGCTGGGAGAAGAAGGATTTGCTCCTGCCGTGGTCAGCCACGGCGAGGGTTTTGTTGAGTACGCAATTGTCCGGGGCAAGCGCCTGCGAGCTTGCGATCTCACCTCGCAAATCCTCGAGCGGATGGCGAGCTATTGTGCATTTCGTGCCGCCGCCTGTCGCGTGAGTGAGACGGTCACGGCCAGTTTGCAGGAGATGGTTCAATTCAATCTTCACCAGGAGTTCGGCGTGGAACTTTCGCTGGGCGAAGGGGAAATGCTCCCCAGGGTTCCAGTCCTGGTCGATGGGCGTATGCAGCCCCATGAATGGATAGCGAGCGCGACCGAAGGCTTGATCAAAACTGACGGCGTCAGCCATGGAGATGATCACTTCTTCCCCGGTCCCTGCGACGTTGCCTGGGACTTGGCGGGTGCGGCTATCGAGTGGGACCTCGACCGGGAGGAATTCAACTACCTGGTCGAGCAATTTCGCCTACGCTCGGGAATCAACGTTTCCAGCTATCTCCACTTCTATCTCATTGCGTACTCGATCTTTCGACTTGGATTCACGAGGATGGCCATGCCTACCGTCGACGATACCGACGAACGAGAACGACTGAAGACTGCCTATTGGCGCTATCGACGCCGAATTCTTCAGCTCCTCGAAGCGCGTCCGGACCGAGTCGGGGCTGGTTTGTCAGCAGCCTAAAATGTAACCTTAATTCCTCTACAAACTTCCCTGTATTGGCAGAGATGCCGCCGCCGAACTAAAGTCGCGCGCAGGGGCGACAAACCACGATTGAACTACCTCCGAGGCAAGTCCACTCGGAAATTAACTGACCCCGCAAGATTTTTTTCTCTGTCCCGATGGTTGGCACGCCCGTTTAAAACGTTTTTGGACATGCAAGGGTGTATTCTATGGTTGCTTCGGCTATGCCCATCACCGACCCAGTCGAGAACAGAAGCGAAAGCCGGCCGGTACGTATTCTGGTGGCCGACGACCACGAGGTCATGCGCATGGGCATTCGCAATTTACTCGAGTCGGTGCCGGACTGGTCAGTCTCTGCCGAAGCCAGCACTGGCAGTGAGGCGGTTGAATACGCCTTAGGGTCTTCCCCCGACATTATTATCATGGACATCACCATGCCAGAGATGAACGGACTGGAAGCCGCGGCTAAGATCGCCGTGAACCGCCCCGACATTCCGGTAATTCTATTTTCCCTGCATCTTTCTCAGGAGGTCGTGGGCCGGTTTCGCACCGGCACCATTCGTGGGGCGGTGGCCAAAAGCGAAGCTGCGCGCGACCTGCTCGAGGCTGTGCGACGCGTACTCAAAGGCGGCACCTTTTTCCCCGAGCGCGACCACTCGGCTGCCACCAGCTAGTTTTCGGTCAACCGTTTTCCAAGCATCAGCTACCTTTTTTACCCGATACCCTCATTATCCGCATTCGTGTAATAAAGAGGAGCCTGGCCGATATGACTTCCCATTGCGCCAACCCCCAATGTGGTACGCCCTTGTTACATCTGCGCGATGGTCGTATTTTTCAATTTGAAGTCAAGCCCCAATTTTCTGCCCCGGAGGCTGAGTCAGAAAGTCGAGCTCCGTCACTGGCAGAGCGCATCCGACACGTCTCGCATTTTTGGCTGTGTGGGCGATGTGCCGCTACATTAACCCTTGCTTTCGACGCCATGAAAAGCGTAGTGGTTACATCTTTGCAAGCCTCCTGAGCCGACTTC
Source organism: Acidobacteriota bacterium (assembly GCA_019247235.1). Classification (GTDB taxonomy): domain Bacteria; phylum Acidobacteriota; class Terriglobia; order Terriglobales; family Acidobacteriaceae; genus Gp1-AA145. Next base: position 156 of record JAFAPG010000663.1, on the reverse strand, counting down.
CCGATTCAATTTAATAAGCTAACTCTCACCCGGTAAGGCGCGGCTCCCGGCGGGCGCTATATTGAACCCTTCGCATACTTTGAAATGAATTGGTGAGGAGAAACGAAAGAAGAGAGCTTCTTAGGGAGGTGGCAGGCGTTGGATCAAGGGGAGGTA
>JAFAPG010000639.1 GCA_019247235.1 Acidobacteriota bacterium | reverse complement strand
TAGTTTGCGGCCCCCGGGGCAGGAAAATTTCGCTAAACTCTGTGTGAGGTGATCTGTGAAAATCCTGGCAGCCGTTTTGGCCCTCATGGTTTCGTCCAGCCTGGCCGCGCAACGTTTTTCGTCTGCGCCCGGACAGGCCCGTTCGATGGTGGTGACAAAATTAGGGATCGTGGCAGCTCCGCAGTTCCTCGCCTCCCAAGCAGGGGTACACATTCTCGAAGAGGGAGGAAACGCGGCGGATGCAGCTATCGCAGCGAATGCCGTGATGGGAGTCGTAGAACCGTATGTCAACGGGATAGGCGGCGATTTGTTCGCGCTCTATTACGACGCGAAAGCTGGCAAGCTTTACGGTCTGAATTCGAGCGGCTGGACTCCCAAGGCGCTCACAATTGATTACCTAAAGGCACGTGGAATTGACCACATTGATCCAATCGGAGTTGAGACCATCGATGTACCCGGAACCGTAGCCGGATGGGACGCCTTGCGGAGCCGATTCGGAACTTTGCCTTTCACAAAGCTGCTGGCACCGGCCATCTACTATGCGCAAAATGGTTTTCCTTTGGCGGAAAAAAATGCGCGCTGGTGGATGGATGCAAAGCTGCTGCGACAACCAGGTTACAAGGAAACTTTTCTCCCCAATGGGACGGCTCCCGCTCTCGGCGATGATTTCCAGAACACCGCTCTCGCGAATTCACTGCGAACAGTCGCGCAAGAGGGCCGAGATGCATTCTACAACGGTACGCTGACCACCACTATGGTTAACTTTCTTCGTACGCAAGGTGGAACTCATACGCTCGAGGATTTTAGGGATTTTCAGCCCGAGTGGGTAGATCCCATTTCGACAACCTACCGTGGCTGGACAGTCTACGAGTTACCGCCCAATGGACAGGGGATCGCGGCGCTCTCCATGCTCAATATCATGGAGCAGTTTGACTTAGGGCACTATGGACACAACTCTGCCGATGCTCTCCAGGTAATGATTGAAGCGAAAAAACTGGCATATGCGGATATGTATAACTATGTTGGCGATCCGCGATTTACACCTATGCCGGTTAAGCAGATGCTGTCGAAAGAGTTGGCGAAAAGGCGGTCCGCACTCATCCGTATCGACAAAGCTATGTGCCAAGTGGCGCCCTCAAATATCGAAAGAATGCTCAGTGCGCATGGCAATTCAACCATATATCTTTCCGTGATCGACAAGGACGGAAATATCGCTTCCCTTATTCAGAGCAACTTCGGAGGTTATGGCACAGGTATGGTCGCTCCCGGACTGGGTTTTTCTTTTCACAATCGCGGTGCAGGCTTTCAATTGACACCCGGACTTCCAAATTCACTGGCGGGACATAAACGACCACTGCATACCATCATTCCGGCATTTATGGAGAAGAACAACATTCACATCGGGTTCGGAATTATGGGAGGATGGAATCAAGCACAGGCACATGCGCAATTCGTCGCCAATGTGGTCGACTATGGGATGAATGTGCAGGCCGCCCTCGAACAGGCGCGATTCACCAAGCCAAGCTTCCAAGGTTGCGATGTAAAGATGGAGGAGACCATTCCCATCGCAGTGCGAGCAGAACTGACCAAACGCGGCCATCGAGTCGAAGTGCTGGAGCCGTTTTCCTTTGATGTCGGTCAAGGAGAGGCTGTGGTCAGGGATATGGCTCGTAGTGTCAATTTCGCCGGCGCCGACCCACGTTCCGACGGGGAAGCGATCCCTGAAGAACCGAATGCGCAGCCGACCCAGAGCAAAGAATAAGGCCCGAGATAGGGAGCATGATTAATGCAGGCTTAGTCGTCGTAAGTGATGGACTGCACCTCTCATCTTCGACCTTGCCTGATGACGGGGAACATCTCCGGATACTCAGGCAGATCACTGCAGGGAGAAGAGTTGCCCTTCCAGAGACACGTCGTCTTAGTTGCTGGTTACAATATCGATAACAAGTCGCTCATACCCTTTCGTTCCACTGTCCTGCAGTGACTGATCGGGATTGTGCGCATCGAAATTGCACCGTTCCCAACCACATCATTACCGATCATAAGTGTCCTCGCCCAGAGGGCTTCGACCACTCGAGGTAGATTGTTGCTCTGTGTAGGATCGATCAAACTCATGTCCGAGGTTTCAGGCCCCTCTTTTAAATAGCTTTTCGAAAAATTCCATTCCGAGTTCATCGGGCTGCACGTTTCTAGATGTCCATGCACGATCAACACTAGCTTAGCTAGTCGACCGTGAAGCACCCGTATAGTGGCACTTTTGAATTGGTAAAGCATGCTATTGCGCCTCAGACGAGACAGCGCAAACTCTCGGCGAGAAACAAAAGGATCCTAACGAGAGGTCTTAGAATCGAGGTGCTCGGGAGGGTTTTCGCGAGCAATCGACACTATTTCGAGTCCTCGCTAGATGCCGGAGGAGCTAGAAGTCCCGGGAGATCTCGAGCGAACCCGCACAACTGTACTTTCGAGCAAGGGCGAAAAGATTAGAGTGATGTTGAGAACCTGCGACGATACGACGTTGGGTTGGTTCCCAGCTGCTTCGTGAACTGCTGGCGCAGTGTCGCCGCGGTTTGCCATCCCACCGCTTCAGCCACTTCGTCAATACTGGCCTCGGTTCGTTCAAGGTGCTGTTGAGCTGCTAGTAGACGCAAGTGCGTTATCCACTGATGAGGCGTTGTTCCGGTCTGTCGACGAAATCGCCTGGCAAAAGTGCGCGGTGACATTCCTGCTCGCTTTGCCATCAATTCCACCGGCAACTCCCGCTTGAGATTCGATTGCACCCAAGCGAGGAGCGGCGCAAGATCGCCATCAGGCGATGCGGGAATGGGAGTCTCAATAAATTGGGCCTGACCTCCGTCCCTATGAGGAGCTATCACCAGGCGCCTTGCGACCTGGTTCGCGATCTTCGCCCCGAAGTCGCGACG
>JAFAPG010000301.1 GCA_019247235.1 Acidobacteriota bacterium | reverse complement strand
GCCGGGAATTAGCTAAGCAACCAGACCAACCCTTGAATTTCGACCTGCAATCGAACAGCCATGGAAATTCTAATGGGACATTAAGCAGTCGAGAGTAGAGGCCCGGGGGTTCTCACGCCGCCTTGTCAGCTCTACTCTTTTCACTCTTCTTCCGAGGCTGAATGGTCGCCAAGTTGTCTTTTGAATCCACGGGAGCCTGGGAATCGTCCGGGTCGCGGGCCATAAAGGTATGCGCCAGTTCTATATATTGCACATGTTCGGCGATGGGAGGAATAAAGGCCAGATCGTTTTCCGGGTGTTGCTCGACTTTTTTGCGACGTTTTTTCATAAGCAGCGCTGGGGGTACCCAAAAATTATCGATAAAATATGCGCTTACGTTCGATACAGGACATTCCGCAGATTGCGAGGGGGAAACTGGTATCCGGTAACATGTCGTGTCCTTGACTCAATTCTGAGCGCGCGGGCCAGGCAGTTACTCGTCGTGTCCTAGACGGGCGTCGATTTGTCTCCTGAGATCATCCCAGACGCTTTCGGGCATGGAGAGGAAGGTTCTCACGATTTCAGGATCAAACTGGCGGCCGGCCGAGCGTTGAATTTCCTCACGGGCCATGCGAATCGATTCCGCGGCACGATACGGGCGGTGCGAAGTGATAGATTCCAGGGCACTGGCCATGCCGATCAGGCGCGCACCTAACGGTATCTCTCCACCTTTCAGGCCGCGGGGATACCCGGTGCCGTCATGGTGTTCTCGATGCGCGTGCACGATCTCTGCCACTTCGGTGAGATAGGGTACCTCTTTCAGCATTTCGTACCCGCAACGACAATACTCCCGCATGAGAGAGAGCTCGTTTCTGCTTAAGGCGCCAGGTTTCCGGAGGATTGCATCGGGGATCGCGATTTTTCCGATGTCGTGAAGGAATGCGCCGCGAGCGATCATCCTGATCTGGTCGGGCGGAACACCCATGGCACGAGAAAGAGCAATGCTAAAGGCCGCGACCCGATGCTGATGGCCTTCGGTATGTGCGGCTTTCCAATCGAGTGTTCCAGCCAAGGCTTCTAAGGTCACATCATAGGAGCGCTCAAGAACTCTCAACTGCTCGCTGCGGGCCGCAACCTGACATTGCAATTCACGTTTTTCGAGCTTCAGGCGCCGATACTCGAGGGCTCGACGAACTACGAGCAGCAGCTGTTCTTGATCAAAGGGCTTGAGAAGATAGTCGTAAGCGCCATTGCGGATGGCTCCCTGAACCAGGGAAACGTCACTGGCGCCGGTTTTTAGGACCACCGGTGTATCGGGATACTTGGCTTTAACGTGATCGACTAGTCCCAAACCATCCATACCCGCCAGCATCACATCGGAGAGGACCAGTGCAAACTCCTCTCCCGAATCAAGGACGGCAAGCGCCGTACCGCCATCGCTCACGGTGTGGCATCGGTAGTCGGCGGAACGAAGGACCAATACCAAACGTTCCGAGCTGGTTTCGTTCTCTTCTACGACCAGAATGTTTTCCGCCATGTGCTACCTATCTCCCGCCCACAAAAACGATTTGCGCTTTCAAGATCCCCCCTACTGGACTGCCTTAATTCTTTCATGGAGGCGGCTAACCCGTTACTTACGATGGTTTTCCCCGAACGCCTTCACCTGGTTACCTTCGATTTCCTGCGAACTCGTCCCGAGCAAACCAAATCAGCAACCGGCTCAACTGGTTGTGCCGCATGCCGTTGCCGGGGACAAAAATGGCAGAAATGCTCGAAGTGTAGAAGACCAGGTTTTAGGATGGGTTGAAGCCCGGAGCATATCGCCGGCCGTTTCCTATTCCTATTCCTCTGAGCGTATTTACTCGTAGCAAGCCACCGATAGGGGGACGAACTTTGTCCATCGTATTAACTAGTCCCTATTAGCGATGATCTGTGCTCATAATGGCAACATTTCGTGACGGCGGTAATCGAATGCAGCCAGCAAGGGCCTTGGGGCAGATTGAGATTTGAGACAATCGGATCCGTTTTGAGTCCTATGTCAACCTCCACTCCCACGTCTGCGGGCAAGGGGCTCCAGCCCGCGAATTCTGTTAGTAGCTCTGCCACGGCGGCTGCACCCTCACCGGCGCCAGCAAGCTCTACGTTTTCAACGCCAGCCTTATTAGCCACCATGCTACGCAGCGCTACCAAGATTAGCGACCTGTTCTTCTCGCCCGGCAAGCCACCCATGGTCGAAGTTAATGGCAATCTCGCGCCGGTCGGATCAAGAGCCCTTAGTGTCGAGGACGTGCGCCACATTGCCAGCGATTTGATCGGCAACAACAAGTATGCCTTGGGTAACTTACGGGAGCAGGGATCGTGCGATCTTTCCTACAGCTTGCCGGGGACCTCGCGCTTTCGGGTCAACGTGTTCATGCAGCGGGGCACTTCGGTGATCGTCATGCGAGTTATACCCAGCAAAATTCCCAGCTTCACGGAGCTCAACTTGCCCGAAGAGCTCAGGAATATCGTGGATCTACGCAATGGGGTTGTGCTCGTGACGGGGCCGACCGGATCTGGCAAATCTTCGACTCTGGCGGCAATCATCGATTTAATCAATAAGCAACACGCCTACCACATTCTCACGATTGAGGATCCAATCGAATTTCTTCATCCCCACCAGAATTGCCTTGTCCACCAACGTGAGTTACACAGCGATACCACCAGCTTTGCTCAAGCCCTGCGGGCAGCACTGCGGCAAGCTCCTAAAGTCATCTTGGTCGGGGAAATGCGTGACCGCGAGACCATCGAGATCGCCATGGAGGCGGCCGAGACCGGACACTTGGTGCTCTCCACCCTACACACCATCGATGCCTCGAAGACGGTAGAGAGAATTGTCGGAGTCTTTCCTTTGGCCGAGCAGCACGCCATCCGCAATCGTCTGGCAAAGAGTTTTCGTTATATCGTTTCGCAACGCCTGATCCCGCGGAAAGACGGAAGCGGTCGCGTGGCAACGATTGAAATTTTAAAGTCTACCCTGCGAACTCGAGAGTATGTGGAGAAGGGCGAAATCGAAGGCAAGACCCTACTGGATGCTATGCGCGTGGCAAAGACCGAGGGAATGCAGCACTTCGATGGAGAGCTCGAAAATTACATACGTGCCGGTATCATCGATTTCGAAACCGGTATGGCATACGCCACCAATCCAGGGAATTTGCGCTTAGAGTTGGCCGATTTTACCCCGCCCCCAGCCGAGGCTCCTCAAAGCGGTTCCTAATTTCTAGGGCGAGATCTGACTGGCGAGCTATGTGGGTCTTAAATGCACATCGCTCAGGTAGCTTTTGTCTTTGAAATGCACGTCGAGAGGGGCGCTTCTATGTGCCAACGAAGACGGGACACCTTACGGTTACGCCTGGGTTTCTTGCCTTCGCGGGGAGCCTTGAGACATCACTTTGCGTCGGAACTTTGCGGCGTTCGTATCTCGTCGGCGTGATCTCGCCAATGAGCTACCGATGCCGATCACTTCTCTCAAACCGAATGCCTCTACCCGGTTGCGACCCCCTGCTTTTGCGGCATAAAGAGCACGGTCGGCCTGTTGCAGCAACGACTCTACTGTGACGGCGCCCTCGCACTCAGTGCTGGTCACACCCATGCTTACCGTAACTGGAACTTTCGCAAAGGTCGTGGTGATAGGGGTATTTGACACCAGACAGCGAATTTCTTCGGCCCGCCGAGCCCCCGTACCTACACTACAATTGGGTAAAATCATCAAGAACTCTTCGCCGCCATAGCGACCAACAAAGTCGTACTCCCGCAAGTCCGAGATCAGACGCTCCGCCACTTCCTTCAGCACGCTGTCACCGGCGGCATGGCCTAGGCAGTCATTCACCTTCTTGAATTCGTCCAAATCGGCCAGGATCACCGTCACCGGCTGTCGTTCGCGTTCACCGCGGGCAATTTCCCGCTTGAGCGCCCCAAGGATCTCCTCGCGGTTGAAGAGTTTCGTCAGAAAATCGTGTGTAGCCGCAAATCGCAACGACTGCTGCAATTCGAGAATCCGCTTTCCAACCAGAAGCCGTGCTCGCAGTTCCGAGGGGTCAACCGGTTTAGCCAGATAGTCATCGGCACCAGCTGCCATCGCCATGAGCAGATGAGATTTTCGATCCTTTGCCGTCAGCATCACGGTGTAGATGTAATTTCCATTTCCCCCGAGCGTGCGAATTCTCCGGCAAAGCTCGATGCCGTCTAGCCCCGGCAGCATCCAATCGAGAAGAACTAAGCCGGGCGGTTCGGGACTTTGAAGTAGAGACCAAGCCTCCGCGCCATCTGAAACTACCGTGAACTCTAGATTCCAGGCTTTTAGATAGTCCCCGATTTGGCGCTGCTCGACCGCCGAATCTTCGACTAGCATGATTTTCATCAGATCTACCCTAACTGTGTTCTCCGTCCCAGGATGCGTTCCGAGATCTCCCGCGAGACGTTCGATCGGTTCTTGACGGAGGCGAATCCTGATGCTAGCAGCGCACGCGGTGGTATGAGCGCCAGGGGCAGTGGGTAGGGTTACGTTCGAGGATGAGAATTCCCGTTTCGGGACATAGCCCTTCAAAGAAAAGGGCATGACGTTCTAGCCTTGCCGCCTGAATCGTCGGCTTTCGCCGCTCTAAGCTACTGTTCGAAGGCTTGTTTAAGTTTCGGTTTTACCCCGACGGCAGCGATGCTTGAGGCGTCCCATCCTCCTCCCAGGGCTTTGACGAGCAAGACTGAAGTCACCAGCCGCTGTCCCTGAATTTGGGCGGCCAGGCGTTCATTCGTGAGAACCTGCTGCTGCGCGGTAATCACGTCCAAATAGGTAACCACTCCCCCGGTGTAACGCGCGTTGGCCAAAGTCAGCGAGGTGTTTGCATCAGCCACGGCGCGTTCTTGCGACTGGGAAGCCGCGCTCAGGGCATTAAGACCGGCGATGGCATCCTCGACCTGCTGAAAAGCCACCAGCGTGGTTTCCCGATAGTTGGCCACATCCTCGTCGTATGCGGCCCTGGCGTTTTCGAGTCGTGCTCGGTTCCTGCCTCCCGCGATAACCGGTGCAAGCGCGGACAGGCCAACCGACCATAGCGCACTAGGCCCGCTGAGGAGCTTTCCAATGTCGAGACTTTGCCAACCAGTTCCACCCGACAGAACGATGCTCGGATAAAAGGCCGATCGTGCTACTCCGATCTCGGCGTTTCGCGCGGCGACGCGTCGCTCCGCGGTGGCTATGTCCGGCCGTCGCTCGAGCAACTCCGAAGGCATGGCCACCGGGATGGTCGGCGGCTGGATATCAAGTGGGCGAACGGGCGCTTTGAAGTCCGGAGCCGGACGACCCTGCAGCATGGCTAAAGCATGCTGGAATTGTGCGCGCTGTTGTTCGAGCAGAGCGAGCTGTGTGTAGGACGAGTCGAGCACTGTCCGTTGTTGCGCGACGTCGAGGCCAGAAACCGCACCTCCTTGGTGTCTCCTTTCGACCAGTTCGAGGCCCTGCTTTTGAAAATCGATGGCTCGTTGTACGACCATGATTTCCGCGTCGAGCTCGCGCAATTGAAAATAGTCGGCGGCCAGCTCGGCGCTAACGAGCAGCCGGACATTCTCGAGGTCGGCTGCGGTGCTCTCGAGCGACGCGTTCGCCGCTTCCAAACTCCTGCGCACTCGGCCGAAGAGATCGATCTCATAGTTCAAAGTGAAAGGAATGGCGAAGGTATTCTGACTGACAGGCACGGCACTGACAGGGGCGCCGTTGGTCGGTCGATTACCGGAAAGCCTTGCCCGTTGGGCCACGACGCCAGCGTCCAGTTCAGGATAGAGACCCGAGGCCGAGACCCTGGCGAAGGCGCGAGCTTCGGTTAGGCGGGCCGTAGCGGCCTTCAGGCCCTGATTATTAGCCATCGCTTGCTCTTCGTATCGGTCGAGCTCGGGATCCTGGAACAGCTTCCACCACGTATTCTTGGGTAATGAATCGACCGGATTGGCCGGCTGCCAGGGCACAGGCGATTGCCAGGTTTGCGGGAGAGAGACCTCGGGCTTTTGGTATTTGGGGCCAGCGGCGAAGCCGGTAACGGTTAGCGCGCCCACCATAAGTGGTACCAGCCCTCTCATGAGTGATCACCTTCTTTGACGACGTGTACCGATTGGCCATCTTCTAAAGAATCGCTGGGATTGAGAACCAAGTTCTCGCTGGGATCTAATCCTTCGAGGATTTCAACTTCCGTACCGTAGTCACGGCCAATCACCACCGGCGTAAGGTGCACTTTGCCATTCGAATCGACCACCGCCGCCCGCGGGCCCTCGGCGCGAAACAATAGGGCATTCACCGGCACCGACAGGCGGGCCCCGGAGACGTTCACGCCAAAATGTGCCTGGGCATAGGCTCCGGGAAACAGGCGGCCGTCGTGGTTAGGGACGTCGATCTCGGTGCGCAGGGTTCTGGTTTCGGGATCGATAGCATCCGCCGTTCGTGCGACCTTTCCCGAGAAGCGTTGTCCGGGGAACGCCGGCAATTCGAGGCTGGCGGCTAGACCGGGATGTATGGTCGAGGCATAAATTTCAGGAACCTCTACGTATACGCGAATGGGATCGATCTGCGCGAGGACGAACAGTGCCTGGTTTGAGCCGCCGTTGCCGGCATTGATGAGCGCCCCGATATCGGTGTTGCGCCGGGTCAGGACGCCTGAAAAGGGAGCGTACACGTGCTTAAAGGCTTCGAGCTGCTCCAAACGGCGCACATTGGCCGTCGCTGAAGCCAAAGCCGCCTGGCTCTGCGCGTAACCACTCGATCGCTCGTCGGTCTCTTGCTGGGCAACGGCATCCATTTTGCGGAGCGTCTCCCATCGCTCTGCTGAGGTCTTAGCCAAAGACAATTGGGCCTCAGCCTGCTTTCGAGCAGCTCGCGCCTGCATGAGCTCCTGGTCGACTTCCGGAGTGTCGATGGCGGCGAGCAATTGACCCTTTTCGACGCGGCTGCCGATATCTTTGTACCAGCGCGCCAGATAACCATTGGTACGCGCGTAGATGGGCGATTCGGTGAACGCCTGAAGGGTCGAGGGCAGCATGAGCTCTTGCTGGGGTGCTTCGCGCTTCGGCTGGACCGTAGTAACTACAGGAACCGACAGTGCTGCGGTCTCTTTCGCCAAGGCCCGTCGTTCTCCTAGCCGTAAGGCGAAGGCCAGCGCCGCCCCCGCCACCAATAAAATTCCCAGCAGCACCAGCGCCAGGTAACGACGGCCTTTTCCCGAGCGCGGAGGTAGTTCGGAAGTCGAAGGTTCCTTTTGCCGTGCGATCAACGCCTGGTGAGTCATGGTCAAATCTGCCTCAGTAAAGAAAGAACAATTAACCCTGCTCCGGCGCAAACCTCAGCTGTGGCTTTTGCCGCCGGCCATGAATGATGCTGAATACAACCGGAACAAAAAATAAGGTTGCTACCGTAGCCAACGAGAGTCCTCCGATTACAGCGCGCCCCAGAGGAGCGTTCTGTTCGCCCCCTTCACCGAAACCGAGGGCCATGGGTAACATGCCGATGATCATGGCCAGAGCGGTCATAATTACCGGGCGTATACGTGTATACCCAGCCTCGATGGCGGCCGCGATTGCGTCGACTCCTGCGGCCATACGTTCGCGGGCAAAGGAAATCAGAAGGATGCTATTAGCTGTGGCTACGCCCATGCACATGACCGCGCCGGTAAGAGCGGGCACGCTTAGCCGGGTATGGGTCAAAAACAGAAGCCAAAGAATTCCGGCCAGTGCCCCAGGTAAGGCCGTGATGATGATGAAGGGATCGAGCCAGGACTGAAAATTGACGACAATCAATAGATACACAAGAACGATCGACATCGCCAGGCCTAGCAGCAGCCCGGAGTACGAGGACGCCATGGTTTCTACCTGTCCGCGCATGTGCATCTGCGTGCCTCGAGGCAGCTGTTTACGAAACTCATTCACAATCTCAGTACTGTCGCTGGCCACTCCTCCCAGATCACGTCCATCCACGCTGGCAAAGACATCGACGGCGGGCGCCACGTTATAGTGGCTTACCACAGCGGGTGTGGCGAGGGGGGTCACGGTCGCTAGATTGGCCAGCAACTGCGGCGCGGGCGAGGCAGGCCCATTGATGGGCGTGTTCAACAAGGCTTCAAGAGAATTCACTCGGTACTGCGGCGACATCACCGCCAGGTTGTAGCTGACATGATTTTTGGGATTGACCCAGAAGGTTGGTGAGGTTTGGAAGCTTGAACTGAGTGAGACGAGAACGTTCTGTGCCACATCGCGTTCGCTCAAGCCGAGCTGCTGCGCGCGCACGCGATCGACATCCAGGTGAATGGCTGGATTATTGATAAGTTGCTGCACATGCACATCCACCGCCCCGGGTACGCGGCGCAAGCGATTGGCGATCTTCTCGGCGATGAGATAGTTTTCGATGTAATTCTGGCCGGACAGTTGCACGTCAATCGGTGCTGGCTGGCCAAAGTTGAGAATCTGGCTGACGATGTCGGCGGGCTGAAAGAAGAACTCCACACCGGGGAAAGCTTCCGGCAATTCGCGACGTAGGTGGTGGACATATTCCGCGGTGGCATGATGGTGAGGATTTAACGACACCAGAATCTCGGCGTCGCAGGTGCCGATGGTTCCCGCGTTGCTGTAGGTGAGATTGATTCCGCTGTAGGGGAGCCCAATATTATCAAGAACTGTGTTGATATCCTTGGGCGGAACCGTGCGCCGAATCTGTTGTTCCACCTCGTCCACCAGGCGGGCAGTCTCTTCGATTCTTAGCCCTGCCCGGCCGCGCACATGCAGGCGGAATTGACCGGCGTCGACGGTGGGGAAGAAGTCGCGACCGAGGAAAAAGACCAGTCCGCCTGAAAGGATGCAGCACCCGAGAAAGCCGGCAACGAAAGCCCCTCGATGCCCCATAATGCCCGCGAGCGACTCGCGGTAGGATTCTCGCAAGCCGGAGAACCATCGCTCAAAGCCCGCCTGCAACCGTCCCCAAAAGCTTTGATTCGAGTGGTAGGAATTCTCCTGATGGTGCCGCAACAAATACATCACGAGGGTGGGAATCAGTGTCCGGGATAATAAATAAGAGGCCAGCATGGCGAAGACCACGGCCTCGGCCAGGGGCACGAAGAGATAGCGGGCCACGCCGGTGAGAAAGAACATGGGCACGAAGACGATCGAGATGGCCAGGGTCGACACAAAAGCCGGCACAGCGATCTGCTGGGCACCGTCCAGGATGGCCTGCTTGAGCTCCTTTTTCATGGCAAGATTGCGCTCGATGTTTTCAATCTCGACCGTCGCATCATCGACCAAGATCCCAACCGCCAGTGCCAGTCCACCCAGGGTCATGATGTTGAAGGTTTCTCCCAGCGCGCCCAACAGGATCACCGAGGTCAGAATGGAAAGGGGAATGGAGATGGCGATGATCAGCGTACTTCGCCAATTACCCAG
>JAFAPG010000066.1 GCA_019247235.1 Acidobacteriota bacterium | reverse complement strand
CGTAAGCCTTCAACGTAGCTCGGCAACGTTCGAGCACCTGAGCATATTGATCATTCAACTCTGCGCGCAAGAATTGGATGACCGCGGTACGGCCGAGCACATCGATCCGCGGCTCACCTCGCCCCTTCGCTCGATTCAGCAGACATTTGTGGAGATCAGCCAAGAGCTGCTTCAGGTCGGCATTCTTCCCTGTACCCGAGGAGGGTTTGCCGAGCGTGTGGGCGCTCGGACCACTCCCGTCCGAGGCTCCGGCCGCTACTACATTTTCCACATTCCCGTACTTCACGGTAAGGTGCTGAATCTGGTCGCGTACCGCCCGACAAACCTTGGGGCTAAGCCAAACGTCATGACGTAGATTGTCAATGCCTAGTTGCAGACCTTCAAGCGACAGCACGGGCTCATAACTCACCAGTCGGGGTGGCTCGGGCGGTTCAGCCGATCCGAGTTTCAGGATGGGAATGCGAGGCACGGTAGTTGCGCCTGGACCCAGCTCAGCGTTCAGAATCCAGCCATTCTCTGACAGAATCTGGCGCGCGCGCTGAGCTGACCAGGCGTGTAGTCAGCCTACTATGCATGTGGCGAGCGACAATGTTACAGAAGTTATAGGGCGAGAGGACGCTGTACCGAAGGTCCCTTGCGCCGGCGGAGCATTTTCCACCAAAACGCAACCCCGGCTCCAACTCTTATGAGGGCTCACCAGAGGGCGCTTGCCATTGGCAAAGCCCTTTCCGCGCATCGGCCAAAATCAGATTTTTAAGAAGATACGCTTGCGATAAAGAATTGCCATCATTGCCCAGCAAACCAGGACGTATACGAGGGCGTAGGCCAAGGACGCATTTCGAGGGCTTGAGAATGGGAGAAAACATCGAGAAAAAACATATTCCTGTAGTGATATTCTGCCCACGCCTGGGCGCGGGATGGTGACGGCGTATAAGAATATAGCCAGGAGCTCGGAGAAGAAGTAAGCGGCGATCGCATTCTTGCCGAGCACCAGCACCGCCTCTGTCCAGCGGCCACCAAGCCTTTTCACGTCTAGGAGCCAGTAGCAAAAGGCAAGCACCACCAGGGCCAAGCCCGCGGTAAACAATACGTAAGAGCTCGTCCACAGCTTTTTGTTGATGGGGAACCAGAGATCAAAGCCTCGGCCCAAACTAGCGGCCAGGATTCCCATCGCCGCCATGGCCATCGCCTTTTTGGTCGATGAATTCTTTGTTCTCAGCCACTTACCGGTGAGCAGCCCGGCCAAGCAGGTGGCAAGCGAGGGAATAGTACTTAGTAAACCTTCCGGATCACGTGTCCCTTCGTAGAGATGACCCAGCAATAGTTTTCGGTCCAACCATGCCACCAGATTTCGGTCGGGATCAAGTAAGGGGATTTGATGAGTGGGGATGCCGAATCCAGGCACCGGCACATAACGCATGAGTACCCAATAAACGGCAAGACAAGCTACGGCCAAGGACAGCTGGGAACGCCATTCCGTGTACAGCTCGATGACGGAGGTCACGACGTAACAGATGGCAATTCGTTGCAACACGCCATAAATGCGCCAGTGGGCGAGATCGAAGTGTCGGGGCAAACCATTCAAGAACATTCCCATGGCAAATAGCACCAGGCCGCGGATGCAGACATGACGTAACAACTGAGTACGTGTGTCGCCGCGCGCAAGACGCGAGGCAAAAGAGAAGGCCATAGCGACGCCCACTATAAAAACAAAGAAGGGGAAAATCAGGTCTGTGGGCGTCCACCCGTTCCAATCGGCGTGCCGCAGAGGCCAATAGGACGCGGGACCGTCGCCAGGGTCGTTGACGAGAATCATCGCCCCGATCGTGAGACCGCGGAATACGTCAAGTGAAAGCAAACGAACCTTCACTGACTGGCAGGCGCTGGCGTTTTCGCTGGCGGAGGCGGCGCTCGTTTGAGGGCGAATATCGAGATGCATCATTTGCCTCGGAGAAACGGGAAAAAATACGGCCTCGTTACCGGCGCTTGCGATTTGCTATTTCCTACCTGGGACGATGTATTGTACCGTTCTGAGCCGCACACTTCTCTGCGCCTATAAGCGACCAGCACTATCGCAGTACAGGAAGTGACGCCAGCTCGGCAAGGTTGCGCTCAGCTGGCGTGGGGCACTCACCTTTCCCTCCGCTTTTAGGGCGCTTCAATCAGCTCCATTTTCCCCTCGCGCGTGCGATGGAGGATCATTAACTTCCCCTTGGGATCGCGGAATACAAAAACGTCCCGATCACGAAAGTGAGCTTCTTTGATCGCCTCCTCGATGGTCATGGGCCCGATGGCGACCGCCTCATCGGAGCGCACCAAATGGACTTCGGTCGATCGGGCCAGTGCCGGGAATTTATGTACCAACATAGAGACGGAAGAAGAGGAAGAGGAGGCAGCGGGGCCCGGGAGTGGTTCCGACTGAGCTTCTCCATCCCACTTGCTACGATTTCGGCGCTTGCGGGTGATGATACGGGTCTTGTTCTTCAGTGCCTGCTTCACTAGGTGGTCCAACGCCTCACCAATGGCAACACTCATCTCGCTTGCTTGCGCCAAGCCGACCAAAGGGCCAATACGCGACGCAATGGTGATTTCCGCCATGTGACGGTGCTTCTCGACCGCCAGGACCACCTTAGTTTCAAATTTGTCGCGCAGAATCTTGCGGATCTTGCCTAGACCTACCTCAACTGCCTTGCGGTTTCGCGAAGTGACTTCATAGTGCCTGCCGGTGTATTCCACCTTCATCAAAAACCTCCGGATAAAAAACAAAACCCGGACTGCCCTAGCAAATGGGGTATTTCCATGAACGAAGAATGTGTTTCAACCGCTGACGAGAGGAAAGCCTTACTTCTTGACTCTTCGTTGGTGAGTACTGGGAATCTTCATATCCTCCCGGTACTTGGCAACCGTTCGGCGCGTTACTTGAATGCCTTGCGATTGCAAAATACGCGTGATCTGCTCGTCAG
>JAFAPG010000064.1 GCA_019247235.1 Acidobacteriota bacterium | reverse complement strand
GCCCCGGTCGGCAGGCGGTTTCACCGCATACCGGATTCATTGGCACTCCGCGGTCCGTGCCTGGCCACCCGAAGCTTGCTCCCTGGCCTGAGTCCTATGGGAGATTTCCTACGAAAAAATGCGAGGACGCCGCATATAGGGTATTTTGCCGGCGCTGGCGGAATTTATCGCGTGGCAACCAACTGTCCGGAAATTCTGACTGCTTTAGGCACCACTTTTTCGCCAGTAGGCAACGGATCCTATGCTCCCGTAGTTGGCATGCGCTTCTGGGTGGATCCTGAAACCGCAGCAGCTCCGCCCTGGCCTCGTCCCTATATCCGAGGCTGGGACAATCTGATTTACGCCAGCTTTGCACCCGGGAATTTCGCCATAATCGACCTCCATGGGCGCAGAATTTCTGGACGATTTACCCCAGAAATGGCTTCCGATATCCGCCATTGGAGCCGCGTGATCCTGCCCATGATGCTGTCGCTCATGGCCGGCGCCATGGGAATCATCGAACTGCATTGCGCTTGCCTAGCGGATGGGGAACGAGGCTTGCTTTTGTCGGGGCAGACGCGCTCGGGTAAGTCCACGCTTGCCTTGGCCCTAGCTTCACTCGGGCTGGGATTCTTGAGCGATGACCGAATTCTGTGCTGGAGGGAAGGAAGCAAATTGCGGGCTTGGACTGCGCTTACGGACTTGAAACTGCGCCCCGAGGCCCTGCGATGGTTCAAGCATTGGGGTCAAAGTAGAACTGCAGGCATCGAGGACCACGATAATGAGCTGCGCCTTGAACCTGAAAGCTTGTCGGGGATCACCCGGCCCAGGCATTGCCGACCGGCGGCAATTTTTTTTCTCGAACCAAGCGACTCGGTCCAACTTGAACTGACGGAAATCTCACGAACCGAAGCGGAGGCGCGACTCGAAAGTGGCTTGCTCGCGGAATCGGCGCAAATAGCAGAGCAACAATCCAACCTGCTCTCAATGCTCTCCCGCCTTTCCCTATACAAGGTTCGCTATGGGGCGGATCCCTGGAAGGTTGCTCACGGGATCCTTTCCTGTTTTCGCAAGCGGCAAGCTAAACCTCTGAACCGAAGATATCTGCGGCTACTGGTTGACAGCCAGCTTGCCCCGCGAACACTCCGAAGCCGTCTCGAACCCCAGACTGCGAGTCTAAAATCGAGACACAATCCCGATTCGCGCGTCGATGCGGTTGCCCGCTTCTTGCCGGGCGAGCATCACGAAACTCTTGCGATCATGGATAGGACGGTAACACTCGAAAGCAACAGCGCAGACATTGTCAGGCGATTGCGCCGTCTAACCTCGATTTACTCCTCCTCTCCAGGCAAGCCGGTGTCGTTTCACTGGAGGATCATTGTCCAGCCCGATCTCGTCCCAGACACCTTAGCTTTCCGGCGGCTGACGTTTTCCGATCCCGGCATACGCTTTGCGCAGTTTGGTCAACGCAACTTTTGTGCCGTCGATATCCGACAACGACGGGCACTCGCATTCCTCACCGAGACCATGGCAAATGACGAGGTCACACTTACCACCCCATTCCTCGATAGTTTGTTCTGTATGTGCTCGGCGAGTTTGGGACTGCTTCCCCTGTTCTCCACTTGCGTGGGCCTACAGGGCAAAGGGATTCTCATCCTAGGAAACCCAGGTAACGGGAAAACCACCGCCAGTTACATTCTGTCAAAATGCGGAATCGACCTACTCGCGGACGAGGGAACATTCCTTGAACATGATGGCCAGAATCTCCGCGCATGGGGCGGGTTCTGGCCGATTGCCTTTCGTGCCGATGCCAGCCGTTTTTTCCCTGAGCTGGAAACCAAGGCAAAACCATTCGCCTACCACAATTTCGCTTACTTTCATTTAGATCAAGGCGCCCTCCACAATCCTGCATCCTCGTCCGTCACCCCTGTGGCCTGCGTCTTCCTGGAGAGGTTCGCCTCTTCGAAAATTCGACTTTCTCCCATCAAGGCCGCGGATCGCCTCCGGCGGCTTTCCGAGAGTCTGCTGTTTGAAGAAGACCGGCGTTTTCGCCCCCAGCAGCTTACAGTTTTGGAAATGTTGGCCAGTCTTCCCGGCTATCGAATCGAATACGGAGTCGATCCCGCCGACGCGGCCATCCTGATTAGGAGACTACTCATTCGTCACGCTTGGGATGACCAGCCATTGCGTCCGCAGGGTCGGCTGAATGCGTCCGCAACGCCAGTCAATCAGGGTTGATTGTGATCGAGATCCTCGTCCCGGCTCCTCAGCCCGGCGGCGCGCTGGCGTTGGTAGGCATCCGGTGAGATGCCATAGAGATTTTTCCAGAAATCTTTGACCGCTGGGGGCAACTTTTCAATGCGGGTCAGAAAGCCAGTAATCTTCCAAATCTGTTCATCGCTGAGCGCATTTTCCCAGGCGGGCATGGCGGTGTATCGTATCCCGGTGCGAATGGTATAAAAAGTGTGCCACTCCGGGCTCGTCAGCGGCCTGAGCAGCAATTGGGGCGGGGGTGGGTAGGTCGAATGCTCTAGCGGGCTGGGCTTAAAATCCAAGGTGCCGTGGCATTGCGAACAATTCATGGTGTACAGATTGGCACCCTCGATGAGAGTGTCCGGCGTGACCGCGACGGGATTGGCTAAATGCGGGGCGTGGCGACGCATGGAAGCATCAAGCGCGCTTTCCGCAATCTTGTACTCGAGACTCGAGGGCCTGGCGTCAGCGTTCGTGGGAAAAAAGCCAAGCTGAAGGATTGCCGACGCCAGCAGAAGAGCCGTCAGCACCAGCCCAACAGCCCCCAAAATCAGATTCCGAATCGTTGTTATGACCATAACCAGCCTTCTT
>JAFAPG010000053.1 GCA_019247235.1 Acidobacteriota bacterium | reverse complement strand
GCCAATAAGCAGAAAAGGAGTGCATGGCTGAGCGCTCGTGAGCATTGAGGCGCTCCTGCCAACGCCAGCGATTTCTTCTAGGATATAGCATCTCTCGATGCGCACGGGAAGCTCGCTATTCGCCATTGCCGCCTTCTTTTTTGTTCCACTCCGTAGCGGACTCGGCCAAAATTCCACGCCGAGCGAAGAAAGGCTCTGGACCGCCCAGTGGATTACCGCTCCGGGAGTGCCGCAGCGAGATGAAGTGATCCTGCACTTTCGCAAGTCCACCGTCTGGAACTTCGGTATTAACCGCGCCATAGCGCAGATAAGCGACCGCACGGGATTTCTGGTGCATGGCCACGACCTTGTTGCGCGGGCGGCTGATAGCGACGCCAGCTGGCAGGTGGAGCGGGAAACAGGTGTCGAGACGGTTCAACCCCGGCTGCGGGGTTACTACGCGTCGGAGCCGGGCGAACGTCTCGATGCATCGATGTATGATTGGTCGGCGAATGAGGCGGCCACCGGCAACAAATCTTGGGTCGCAGCTATTACCCTGGGCCGCGGGGCACGGCGTGGCGAGACCGATCCACCAAACAATTGGCAGTTGGTATCTGACCCGCTTCCGCCCATGGAAATGCGGCAGGTGCCTACCGGCCGAATCGTCCGGGCTAGCGGAATCAACTTGCCTACTGACGACCCGGAGAAGGTTTTCATCGTTGAGAGCCGAAGCCGGGTGAGCATCCTGATCGATAGCGGACAGCTCATGACCGGCTATCCGGTGCTTGAAACCGAGGGTGGTCGAGGCGCGATGGTTCAACTGACGTACGCTGAGGCCTTGGTGGATGAGAGGGGAGAAAAAGGGAATCGCAATGACATCAGCGGCAAACACATAGTCGGCGTTCACGACGAATTCTTGCCCGGCTGCACCCGTTGCCAGTTCATGCCCCTTGCCTGGAGGACCTGGCGTTATTTGCAGCTTGATATTGAGACCGCGGGCCAGGCTCTGCATATCGACAGCTTGCATAGCTGGTTCACGGCATATCCTTTCGTGGAGACTTCAAGTTTTCAGTCCGAAGACAGCTCTCTCACCAGCATATGGCAGACCGGATGGCGCACAGCGCGTCTGGATGCCCACGACACCTATATGGACACGCCCTATTGGGAGAGGCTGCAATACGTGGGCGATACCCGCATCCAGGCGCTGATCTCCTACACCGTCGCCGACGATGATCGATTGGCCAGGCAAGCCATTCAAGCCTTTAACGACTCCCGTATTCCCGAGGGCCTAACCACCAGCCGCTATCCCTCTTCGCTCACGCAAATCATTCCTACCTTCTCCTTGCTCTGGATTGGCATGGTGCACGATTTTTGGCTCTACCGCGGCGATGGGGATTTCGTGCGTGCTCAGCTGCCCGGGATTCGCACCGTGGCGGGTTGGTATCTGGCTCGTCAGCGACCGGACGGAATGCTTGACCGGCTGCCGTGGTGGCCATTCGTAGATTGGGGCAGAGATTTCAGCTTTGGCATGCCGCCCAGCGAAGCAAACGGTGGCTCTTCCGTCGTTACCCTGCAGTTTATTGAAGCGTTGGGTTACGCCAGCCATATGGAAGACGCCTTGGGGGACGAGTTTCACGCCGCCGAGTATCGAGCTGCCGCCAAGCGTGCAGCAGACGCAGTTTGGAAACTATGTTGGAACCAGCAGTATGGTCTCCTGGCCGATACTCCTGCCCAGCGCCATTACAGCCAACATGCCAATATCCTCGGAGTGTGGCTCGATGTCATTCCCGAGAACGAGCAGGGGGATGTGCTGCGGAAAGTTCTCTCCGTGAGTGACGTCGGCTTTCGTGCCTCGGGTCCGCTGCCGCCGATTACAACTGCGAGCTATTACTTCCGCTTTTATTTGGCCCGGGCGCTCGAGCATGCAGGCCTGGGAGATCTTTATCTTCAGCTGCTAGGCCCGTGGAAATCCATGCTGGCTCGCGGCCTAACCACTTGGGCGGAGTCGCCCGAGCCCACGCGCTCCGATTCCCATGCCTGGAGCGCCCATCCTAATTATGATCTCTTGACCATTGTGGCTGGAGTGCACCCCAAATCCCCGGGCTTCCGGAGCTTTCAATCGAGCCTCACTTGGGTTCCCTCAAGCAAGTTCGCGCCGCGCTGCGAACGCCTAGCGGCAAGATTGAGATCGATTATCGCCGTGAGCAGAAGACGATCAAAGCTGAAGTGAATTTGCCAGCGCAGGTATCGGGGCAATTGGTTTGGCAGGGCCGGGCGACAGCTCTTCAGGGCGGATCGCAGACCGTTATTCTCAACCTCGATCACTCACTTCAATAGATCAGCCTCAACGAAAATTGAATCTGTCGCGATGATCCAGCTGTTTTGCTGATAATGCCAAACCCGCTGCCTCGGACGATATTGTTCGGCAAGCCAAAGTTCACGCTGTTGAAGATGTTGAAGAATTCTCCGCGAAATTCCATGGTTCCCAGCTCGCGATTGCCACGATGTCCGAAGGGGGTATCTTTAATCAGTGCAATATCGAAATCGCGGAAACCGGGTCCCCGGAAGGAATTTCGGCCCAGAGTCCCAAAGCGACCCTGATTTGGGCCGCTGCCGCCGGCTAAATTGATAGGAATAAAAAAGTAGGACGGGTTGTTTGCTCCTCGCCCGAAGTAGTCGGAGCGAATTCTGCGCTGGGTCGAAAACACAGGTTCCGTTATCAGATCGGGGCGGTCGCTTCCATCCGTGCCGGCGCCGGTCTGCTGTATCCCGGAATAAACCGTAAAGGGAGGCCCCGTCATTAGGTTGGTGATGTTCAGAATCTGCCAGCCTGAAGTAAGCCTCCGCGTCACATTCTGAAGAAGACGCAATCGATCGAGCGGCAACAATTGAATGAAACTGCCACTAAAGACGTGCGTCACATCGAAAGTTGACGGGCCCTTTTCCGCGCCAGGATCAAACGGGTTTTGCGGCAAGGTTTGCAACACTACCCCGGAACTAGGAAACTGGCCTCCTAGTACGGCGCTGGTATCATCAAGCGCTTTCGCATACGTATAGCTGGCCTCAATGCCAAGCCCGGCGCGTGGGGAGTTCTTCGACAGACTGGTTTGAAGCGAATGGTAACTGGAATGCGAGCCGCTGGTCATCAAACCCTCGTTGCCGTAGCCCCCCGTGGGATGTCCGTGGGTGTCAAAGCGGGTGTACGGCGCAAAGGTTGGGCCTGCTCCCCCATAGCCGTTTGGCGAGTACACACTGGCGAGGTGAATACCCACGGTGGCCACGTAAGCGGTTTGAAATTTGACGTCACCGAAATCATGCTCGATGCCGGCCGTATAGGAACCGATGTAGCCGTTGCGAAATCCTCGATCAATGCCCGAAGTCGTGACCAGTTGGACTTGGTTGCCCGGCGTCAGGGCTGCGATGTCGGCCTGCCAGCGACTGATGTCTAAAACCGTGTTGGGGTGCACGCTTGTGGTGGTTCCTCCGGGAAAGATCAATCGGCCACTGACATCGTAGGAGGGGGGCAGCCGGAGTGGAACCAAGGTATCCACAAATGGCACGGGTACGCCCGGCAAGGCAGTCAGGTAAGCGTTAAAGACGAAGGGCACGCCGGCGGTAAGAAAATTGTCCTGCCACAGATTGGGGACGATGGAGGTGATAGCGCCGGCGAGATGAAACACAGTTTCGCTCGGCAAAGCATAGTCAATGCCGAGGCGCGGGCCCCAACCCGACCAATCCTGGTTGTACGGCGGCTCTGGATCGACAAGAAAAAGTTGCCGCGCGCTCTGATCCCAGTAAGCGGCGGGTTTTCCATCGGCAGCGATGAAGCGCGGCGAAGATGTACGTTTGGTTGCTTCGTGAATACGGCTATTCACCTCATATCGTAACCCG
>JAFAPG010000049.1 GCA_019247235.1 Acidobacteriota bacterium | reverse complement strand
CAGTATCCCAACTTCGTCGACTACGCCTCAAAAGAGGTATTCCGACCCACCAACGTCGCCAGCGTTGCCGATAAGGTTCCGTCGCGAACCTGGACCAAAGCCAGCAAGCTGCGGGTGGGCTTACTTGAAAACCGCAAGAAGTTGCGTATCGGGATCCCCCGGGTGCTTAACATTTATACCTACGCTCCATTGTTCAACGCCTATTTTGAGAGTTTGGGCGTACAACCGGAGAACATCATCTATTCTGATTACACCAGTTCCGATTTATATCGTGCCGGCGCCAGCCGTGGTGCCATTGATCCCTGCTTCCCTGCTAAGATCGGCATTTCTCACGTCTATAACTTGATTCAGGAAAAGCATCGGAAGAAAGCCCTCGACGCAATCTTCTTCCCGATGTATGACGTGCTGCACTCGCCTCTGGTCAAGTTACAGGGCACGAATGCCTGTCCCACAGTTACCGCCACCCCGGAAACGGTGAAAGCTGCCTTCACCAAGGAAAATGATGTTTTCGGCGAAAATCATCTGAGCTATATCGACCCAGTGCTCAACTTTGCCGACCGCAAGCTATTTGCCTTCCAGATGTTTCAGGCGTGGCGGGAGGTGTTTGGGCTTAGCCAGGAGGAGAACGACCGCGCTATCGAGGTTGGATTCAAAGCGTTGAAAGATTACGAGAGTAGCATCCGACGACGCGCTCGTGAGGTGCTCGATCAACTGGAACGCGACGATCGTATCGGCATCGTGATGCTGGGACGTCCCTACCATCACGATCCTGGCCTCAATCACGAAATCCTCGACGAGTTTCAGAAGCTTGGCTATCCGATCTTTTCGCAAAACACCTTGCCCCTGGATGAAGACCTGCTCGAGAGGTTATTTGGAGAGGAAGTTCGCGCGGGCGTCATTAGCAGCCCGCTCGATATCGGCGACGCCTGGAAGAACTCCTACTCCTGCAGCACCAATCACAAGGTCTGGGCAGCAAAATTCACCGCGCGCCACCCCAACCTTGTGGCTCTAGAAATCTCCAGTTTCAAGTGCGGGCACGATGCCCCTATCTACGGAGTGATCGAGGGCATCATTGAACAATCGGGAACGCCATATTTCTGCTTCAAGGATCTTGATGAAAATAAACCGACCGGCTCGATCAGGATTCGGGTTGAGACCATCGACTACTTCCTACGCCGGTACCGAGAAGAGGTAATCCGCAAGCGAAAGGCCGAAGAGGAGATCGAGAAGCAGCTCGAAGCGCTTAAAACAGAGCTACGCTGCGCATCTCAGAGGGAGGAGATAGACTTCGCATCGCCGCAAGCGGCGCAACCATTCGAGGAGATGGCAGCCGATTAAAATCTTCTCACCTACCGCAGGTAGCCGGTACACGGGCTGCTTTCGCATGAGCTACTCGCAGTGTTTGGTCCCGCTACGACGGTTTTAAGCTCCAGGGCAGACGGCAAGGTTGAAGAGAGCGACCTCCGCCCGGGATCACCCGCGAAACAGTGTACCCGCAGACTGCGATAGAGCAAGAGCTAGAACCCCATCCCGTTTTTTTGCCGTGGGGCGGGCCCATGGCTGGGCGAGCTTCTCTGGAAACCGCATAAACCCGCATCGAGTCCGTAGTTGCAAAATAATGAGCTTTCGAATGCAATTTTTCGCTCCCGGCCCCAAAGTCCTTATAATGACGTTTTGACAGAATGGAGCTGCTGTTTTTAACATGATTACAGCAGTCACAGGGTTCCGAACAGAATCCAGTACAAATGGCTGAGTGTCTCGCCAATAACAACAAACACCTATGATCAATGTAAAAGAGCTTACCAAGCGGTATGCGCGTACGACCGCTGTCGACCATATCTCCTTTGAGGTCGGAAAGGGACAAATTGTCGGCTTCCTTGGCCCGAACGGGGCGGGAAAAACTACCACCATGCGCATGCTGACGTGTTTTCTTCCTCCCTCTTCTGGATCAGCTACGGTAGCGGGTTTTGATGTTCTCGAACAGCCGCTCGAGGCGAAACGACGCATCGGCTACTTACCAGAAACGCCTCCCCTCTATCCTGAGATGGAAGCCAGCGAGTATCTGCGCTTTGTTGGAAAGCTGAAGGGCTTGTCCGGAGAAGAGCTCGACAAACGTATCGATTACGTCTGCGACCGTTGTGCCATTGCTGACGTCCGCAAGAAGCTGCTGGGGAAGCTCTCTAAAGGTTACCGGCAACGGGTCGGGCTGGCCCAGGCCATCATTCACAATCCCGATGTCTTGATCTTGGACGAGCCCACGGCCGGCCTCGACCCCAAGCAAATCAATGAGACCCGCGATTTGATCAAGAATTTGGCTGGCAGCCATACCATTATTCTTAGCACTCACATCTTGCCCGAAGTCGAGCAGACCTGTGAGCAGGTGATCATCATCAACAAAGGTAAGCTGGTAGCCACCGATTCGGTACGGAATTTGCAAGCTCGGGCACGCGGCGCGGAGTCGGTCATTCTCGAGATCGCCGGACGCAATGGAACCGTCGAGCCTACGCTTGTACAGCAAAGGCTGGTAAAGGTTTCGGGAGTAAGCAATGTCTCTTTGAAGAACCAGCAGGATGGCCGTGCAATATTCGAAGTCGAAAGTCAAAAGGGACAACTAGTGCGAGGAGACTTGGCCCGGGCGGTGGTCGAATCCGGTTGGGACCTAAACGAGCTGCGGCCGGCATCGATGAGTCTTGAGGAAGTATTCCTGCAACTCACGGGAAATGAGACGCTTGCGGAGAAAGCAGCGGCGAAAGGAGCACAACCATGAGAAATGCCTGGGTCATCTGCCGTAAGGAATTGGCCAGTTATTTTGTCTCTCCCGTGGCATATATCTTGCTGATTATGTTCGGTTTAATTTTTGGGTTCTTTTTCTGGAACGCGCTCGGCTACTTCGTCAATGAAGGGATCGAAATGCAGTTAAGAGGTTCGAGCTTTCCTATGAACCTGAATGAGCAGATCATCCGACCGCTGCTGCAGAACGTGAGCGTGGTTGGGCTGTTCTTTATTCCCATGATCACGATGCGGCTCTTCGCTGAGGAGAAGCGCACGGGCACCATTGAACTGCTAGCCACATCGCCCGTCCGCGATCTGGAAGTAATCGTGGGAAAGTGGCTGGCCGCGGTCATCCTTTATTCCTGTCTACTGTTGTTCACCGCCGTGAACTTTGCCTTTCTGTTCAAATACGGCAACCCTGACTGGAAACCCTTACTTGTGGGTTACCTGGGTTTGCTGCTGCAAGCCGGCGCCCTGCTGGCCATTGGTACCTTCATCTCTACCTTGACAAAAAATCAGATCATCGCTGGCGCGGTCACCTTCGGCGTTTGTCTTCTGCTCTGGGTACTCGAATGGGTTAGCGGGTACGAGTCTTCGACCTGGGCTCGCGTGCTGGCTTATCTGTCGGTGATCACGCACTTTGAGTCCTTCGGACGAGGCGTCGTCGACTCCAAGGATGCGATTTTTTATGCAACTGTGATTTTCCTGGGTCTATTTTTCACCGCGCGATCGCTCGAGTCCCTGCGCTGGAGGTCCTAAATCATGGCGGGTCAGTGGATCAAGGCAAGACAGACAAAATATGCAGCCTATGCGGCGGTTTACGTCTGCGTGGTCATCGCTATCATCGTGGTCGGCAATGTACTGGCGGACCGTTACAACAAGTCCTTCGATGCGACCGCGAACAAACGTTACAGCCTTTCTGACCAAACCAGCAAGATCGTGAAAGGGCTAAAGCAGGACGCCATCATTACCTATTTCAACCAGAGCACACGGTTTCGCGACGGCAAGGATCTGCTCGATCAATACGGCAACCTTTCTCCTAAGGTGCACGTGAAATATGTCGATCCTGACAAGGAACCGCAGCTGGCGCGGGAGGCGGGAATTAGAAACTTTGGCACCGCCGTCGTTCAAGTCGGTGTGAAAAAAGAAGAAGCCAAGAGCATGACCGAAGAAGGCGTCACCGGAGCTTTCATTCGCGATCTGAAAAGCAATACCCGCACGGTCTGTTTTCTGACTGGAAGCGGCGAACGGCAAATCGATGATAGTGACCGCGAGGGCTTATCCAGATTTAAGGATTTGCTGGGCAAGGACAACTATGAGACTAAGAGCATTGATCTTCTAGCAAAAGCCGAGGTTCCTGGGGACTGTACAACCCTGGTCATCGCCGGTCCGACGCGCAATTACCAGCAGCCGGAAGTCGATGCCATCAAAAAATACGTGGAGGAGGGGGGAAGAGCGTTCTTCATGCTGGATCCGCCGCTCAAGATCGGGCGCTCTGAGATCGCGGATAACGATGCTCTCACGGCGTTGCTGGCTAGTTGGGGCGTCACTGCGCACAAGGATCTGATCCTCGATCTCAATCCCATCGGACAGATCTTTGGTCTGGGGCCACAAGTGGCGCTGGTGACCAGTTACGGAACGCAGCCCATCGTAAGCGAGTTGAAACGAACCGCAACGGGCTTTCCTTTGGCTCGCTCGCTCGAATTCAAGAACACTGACAAAAGCAGTATCGAGAAGCTATTTGACTCTTCCAGCAGTAGCCTGGCGACAGAGAACTTGAGCTCTAATGCTGTGAATATTCGTGACCCAAAGAACAAAAAGGGCCCTCTGACCATCGCCGTTGCGGGAACCTACAAAACCGACAAGGAGAACTCGCAGGGACGCTTCGTAGTAGTGGGCAGCTCCGGCTGGGCGGAGAATCGCTTTCTCGATTTCAACGGCAACGGCGACCTTGCGCTCAATGCGGTGAACTGGCTGGCCTCGGATGAAGACCTGATCTCGATTCGACCCAAGCCGCCCGAAGACCGCCGCATAACCATGACTCGCTCGCAGTTTAGTTTGGTGCGCTTAACCAGCCAATTCGTGCTGCCGCTGGTGGTGGTTTTTGCCGGCTTTGCGGTTTGGTGGAAGAGGAGGTAGAAAGTCCTGGCCTCGGTGGTTTGCAGGTACTTATTCGCGCTATGAAGATTCGCGGTTTGCTGGTTGCAGCCTTTGTGCTTCTCCTACTCACGGGTTTCCTTTATTGGTCAAGCCGGCATAAGCCCGACAGCGACACTGGGAAACTCTCCGCCGATACGCCGCCGAGCATTCTGAAGCTTGATGAAGGCTCGATTACTAAGGTCGACATCAAGAAGAAAGACTCTGGCCCGCTCGAGTTAACGAAAACCAGCTCTGGGGATTGGAAGATCACCGAACCCAAGCCGCTTGCCGCCGACCAAAGCAATGTCTCCAGTTTGCTGTCGACTATTTCTTCGTTGAACTCCGAGCGCCTGGTCGAAGATAAAGCCAGCGATCTGAAGACTTATGGTCTAGAACAACCCTCGGTTGAGATCGATATTCTTGAGAAAGATAACAAGTCGCAAAAGCTGCTTCTCGGCGACGATACCCCAGCCAGTAGCGGGGTCTATGCCATGCTGGCAGGTGATCCCCGGGTTTTCACCGTCGCCAGCTATAACAAGACCAGTCTCGATAAAGGAGTAAACGATTTACGGGATAAGCGCTTATTGACTGTAGCGGCGGACAAAATCAGCCGGTTGGAATTGATTCGCAAGAACCAAGATCTCGAGTTCGGAAGAAATAAGGATGAATGGCAAATTTTAAAGCCCAAGCCGCTGCGAGCCGACGGCACGCAAGTGGGCAACCTAGTCAGCAAATTAACCGAGGCGAAGATGGATCTGAGCGGATCGGCGAGCGATGCCAATTCCATATTTGTCAAGGCTGCCCCAGTCGCTCAGGTAAAACTTACCGATCAATCTGGCACCCAGAATCTCGACATCCGCAAAAACAAAGATACGTATTACGCCAAATCGAGCATCGTCGAAGGTGCCTACAAAGTGGACTCTGACTTGGGCAAGGCCGTTGACCAAGGTCTGGATGAATTCCGGAATAAGAAGTTGTTTGATTTCGGCTACAACGAACCCAATAAGCTCGAGCTGAATAATGCCGGCAAAGCGTATTTTTTATC
>JAFAPG010000028.1 GCA_019247235.1 Acidobacteriota bacterium | reverse complement strand
GCACCATTCTGCTCGATTGCGACGTCATTCAAGCCGACGGGGGCACGCGTACGGCATCGATCACCGGAGCCTTCGTGGCTCTCGCCATGGCCATCGACAAGTTGTTGATAGCCGGTACCTTACGCTCTGCACCCTTGCGAGCTTTGGTAGCCGCCGTAAGCGTGGGCATCGTAGATGGAGAGCCGCTGCTCGATCTCTGCTATGAGGAAGACTCCCGGGCCGATGTCGACATGAATTTCGCCATGACCTCCGAGGACAAATTTGTCGAGGTGCAGGCCACGGCTGAACACCAGGTTTTCGATCAAAGCCAGCTCGAGGTGATGATTAGCCTTGCCCGCCGGGGCCTCGAATCGCTCTTCGAGCAGCAGAAGGCCGTTCTTACTAGCACGACCACCGGGTCCTGGGGGAGCTCATGCGCCCCCTCGCCGGCGCGCTCCGCCTAGAGCCTCGCGGGACTGCCCCGTAACCCGCAGCGCGCCTTTGTTCTGATTTCGTAACAGAAAGCATTTTTCTGAGAGTTGTGGGTTGAATCATGCCAAAATTTTTTTACCTGCAAACCGCCGGACGCGGATACGACGAGCGTTGACCCCCTCGAGACGCTGGTCCGAAACCGGAAACGCCGCGTCCGGCTGCACCTTTCTTCTTCTTTTTTTTCTTCAGATTCGCGGCCTGTGGGCAAGATCCATTGGGTGGGGGTGCCTAGCCGTCTCTCGCACCCTCCCGCCCCACCCGGTTGGCAACCGGCGAAGCTCTGGGTAGAATGTGCCCAAGCGGGAGTAACTCAGTGGTAGAGTCACGGCTTCCCAAGCCGTTGGTCGCGGGTTCGATCCCCGTCTCCCGCTCCACCCTTTCAACAACTTAGCTTTGTTACCTAGATCTACAAATTTGCCGCCAACCCCGCAACGTACTGCGAGGAGATAACAGCTGATACTCGGCCACGATTGGGCCGTCAAACGTTTTGAACGGCTATCGGGATTTGCCGCTAATTCTCACCTTGGCTGAACCGACTATCGCTCCCGAGATGAAACATTTGGCCGGCCTCGCTCCCGTGGATCTACACAAATTTGATTGCTCGCGTGATTAAGCCCACTCTTGAGGCAAAAGGCCTCAAGTGAAAAGCCCTAAAGGTTGGTCGAACGGGAACATGCACGGAAATCATTGAACGGACGCGACGTGGAATTGGCTCAGCGCATTTTGCGCCATGAAGATCAACCACTACTCTCCGGTTTTACAACAAGGGAAGCAGTGATCGTGACGCCTGGTTGGGTTTTCCCGGCTTGAGCTACCGATTGGCGATGAGCAGAGGCGCAATGACTTACCCCGAAACGGGGTTACTAAAGTGCATGTCCGTTCGTTACTGTTACTCGCGTCCCAGTTTGGAATCTAATCATCACGAGTAGACAATGACATTATTTATCACCCTGAGAGTCCGGTCTTCGAATACGAGCAGATATTTCGTCGCCGTGTATACCGATAGCAGTTGTATGGTCGGCTGCGACCACAAACACGAAAACGTTACCGCCGCAGCAGCTTGCATCCCGCAGGCGGGCGGCTACGTGGTTGCCGTCCGCCACGGGAAGGTATATCAGCAATTGACGGCCGCTGAGGAAGCCGAGTTTCAAAGGGCAATGTCCAGGTGTGAGGAAAACTGCGCGGCCTGAAGAGAAGATCAAAGGGCAGGACTAATGGAATATCGTCTGCCTGCCTGGTTGTTTTTTAGCCGACTCGCTCACCCGAGAATCCCCGAAGCATCCGCATCGGCAAGAATCGCCGCAGCCGCCACGCCCTCATAAAGGTAAGATCTTTCCTCATTATCACGACAGGCGAAGGTTACAACGATGCGGCCAATTGTATCCTTCCGCGCATTTAGCTCGCCTATGCCGGGTTCCAGCAAATCCGTCTCGGGGCCGGATAATCGGCCCGGCAGCTGGTTCCCTTTTGGTGCTAATCTTCATGCGATGGTGCTCGTCATTCGTCGCTCGAATATCCATGCTGACGGGGTTTACACCACTCGATCGATCAAAAAAGGAACAATCGTCGCCGAGTATACTGGTCCCCGTTTGACCAATGCTGAGGCGGATGCCATTTATGAACATTCTCCCCGAACCTATTTATTTGGGATGACCGACGGCGAGCATGTGATCGACGGGGACGGAATCGCTGCTTTTATTAACCACTCCTGCAATCCGAACTGTGAGGCCGATGAGATTAAAGGACGAGTGGTAATCCGGGCCATTCGGAACATCGCGGCGGGGGAGGAGCTTGCCTACGATTACAACCTGTATGACGGTGATGTCGACGATCCGGCGCTCTGTTTTTGCGGAACGAACAAATGTCGTGGCAGCATGTATTCACAAAAAGAATTGCGCCGCCGAGGTGTCACAAAATCATCGCGGTTGAAAGCCTAAGCGGATCGTGGGTTTTCGGTAGCCATGGCAATCAAACGAAGATTGGATTCCTCGCTCGCTGAAGTTCGACTCAAGCGACCCGCATCGGCCATAAGCAACGACTGGAGGAATGCTTCGGCCCAATTCTGAACCGTATAATTGCGAACAATGTCGCGCAGCAGCCGCATGCGAGTGCGTTTCTCTTCAATGGGCATCACGCAGGCACGATGAACGGCCTCAGCCACCCCGGCCAGGTCATTGGGATTCACGACAATTGCGCCGTGCTGCAGCTCGGCAGCCGCGCCAGTGAACTCACTGATCACTACCACACCCTCTTCATCGATTTGGGCGGCACAAAACTCCTTGGCGATCAGGTTCATTCCATCCTTCAGCGAGGTGACCAAGGCAATATCGGCAGCACGATAGTAGGTCAGAAGCTGCTTTCGCGTTAGATTGCGATGCATGTAATGGATTGGCACCCACCCACTTTCGGTAAACTCACCGTTGATCTGGCTAACCAATAACTCGACCTCGCGCCGCAGCTCCTTGTAATTGGGGATCTCTTCCCGGCTAGGGACCACGACTTGCAAAAGGGTGACACGATGACGCAGATCGGGAAAGCGGCGCAGCAAGAGACGGAAGGCCTTAAGGCGCTCAGGAATTCCCTTGGTGTAATCCATGCGGTCGACGCCGAGCAGTAGAAACTTGTTGCCCAGCTCTTGGCGGAATTGGTTGGCTGCGGTTTCTACCTCGTGGCTGGCGGCGTGATTGGCAAACTCTTCAAAGGCTACGCTAATAGGATACGTGCCGGCGCGGGCGTGCCGTCCGTCAAGACCCACGAGGTGCTGAAGTTCATCCCGCAAGATCGCCGCCTCGGGAAGAATTCGTTCTACGCAGTGCAAAAAATTATCGCGATCACGATCGGTTTGAAAACCCAGCAAATCATACTGCAGGAGAGCGCGCAAAATGGGCCTGCGCCAGGGTAGTTTTTCAAAGATGTCGGGGGCGGGAAAGGGTATGTGAAGGAAGAACCCGACGCGGGCGTTCGGTCGGGTCTCGCGGAGGTAGCGCGCGGCCAACATCAGGTGGTAGTCGTGCACCCATAGCAGGTCTTTGCCATTGGCCGCGTCACTGGCCGCCTGAGCAAAGCGCCGGTTCACTCGCTGGTAGACCTCCCAATAATCGGGATCAAAGTCGCAGAACGACGGCATGTCATGAAATAGCGGCCAGATGATCTCGTTGGCAAAACCAGAATAAAATTTGGAGATTTCCTCCCGGG
>JAFAPG010000017.1 GCA_019247235.1 Acidobacteriota bacterium | reverse complement strand
GAGTTGCGCCCAGATGGTTTTGTACTGGGTGTAGCTTTCTAGAGCTTCCATGCCTTGCTCACGTCCATAGCCCGACATTTTGTAGCCGCCGAAAGGAGCGCTGGGATGATATTTGTGCCAAGTGTTCAGCCAAACCGTGCCGGCTTTGATGCGGTCTGCTAAGCGCAGCGCTCGCTTCAGGTCACCGGTCTGAATTCCCGACGCCAGACCATAAGGGGTATCGTTGGCGATACGGATCGCTTCATCTTCATCTTTGAAGGGGATCACCGGAAGCACGGGGCCAAATATTTCTTCGCGAGAGATTTTGAGGTCGTTGGCGGCGTTGGCAAAGACGGTCGGCTCGATAAACCATCCTTTGCCGTTGATCTTGCGACTGCTCCCTCCGGCCACTAACTCCGCGCTCGATTGCTTGCCGGAGTCAATGTATCTCATTACCTTGTCAAACTCGGCTTTGCTGGCAATGGGGCCAACCTGAGTCGTCTCTTCGAGGGGGTCGCCCAGTATGGCATCGTTTGCCTTGGCAGAGAGCTTTTCGACCACTTGCGCATAAACGGCCTCTTCGACCAACAGACGCGATCCGGCCACACACACCTCGCCTTTGTTCCAGAAAATGCCCCAGAACGCCGCTTCGACCGCGGCATTCAGGTCCGCATCGGCAAAGATAATATTTGGACTCTTTCCACCCAGTTCCATAGTGGTGTGCTTAAGCGTCTCGGCTCCATTGCGGATGATTCCCTGGCCTACGGCCGTAGAGCCGGTAAATGCGACTTTGTCCACTTTGGGGTTTTTGACCAGCGCATCACCTAAGGTTCCGCCTGGGCCGGTTACGAGGTTGTAGACCCCTTCCGGCAGCCCGGCGTCGACGATAACCTGGGCAAGAGCCAGCGCCGTGAGTGGTGTGTCGGAAGCCGGTTTGTGGACCACCGTATTACCGGCGGCCAGAGCCGGCGCTACCTTTGAACAGGTCAGGGCCAAAGGGAAATTGAATGGAGTAATGGCCGCTACCACGCCCAATGGTTCGCGACGTGTAAGGATGCGTAAGCTGCTTTCATAGGAGGCGCGGTATCCGCCATTCATCGCGCCTAACGCGACTCCTCCGAAGAAACGGAACAACCCCGAGCAATGCGGCATAATAATAGTGCGGAAGTCATGGTAGGGCATTCCCATGTCCATGGCCTCGCGAATGGCAAAATCCGCCGCCCGTTCGTCGAGCAGATCGGCGATACGAAACAGGAGCTTGGCACGTTGTTCGAGCGTCATTCTCGCCCAGGGGCCTTCCTCAAACGCCCGGTATGCGGCCTCGACCGCCTCGGAGGCATCAGCGGGCGACGCTTTGGCCACCTCCGTAATGATCTCCTCGGTGGTGGGATCTAGGCTCGGCATGGTAGCGCCGTCTTGCGCATCTCTCCACCTTCCATTGATGAGAAGTTGTCCGCGAGCAATTTTCTTTCGCTTGGCTACAGGCGATGCGACCACAGCAAGTTGAGACATCGGCTCCTCCGTACAGGTTTGTGGGTTGGTGGTCATCCACGCCGATTGGCCGGTCCTCGGGCCATTGCCGGGCAGAGGTATGCGACCAGAGGGTCGACGATCTAGCTAGCTTGTTTACGGAGTGGGCTTGGGGCTTTGCTCCATGCCGGACCTTCACTGGGTGGAGTGACAGTAGCCCAGCGCTCGGCGATTTTATCGCCCTCAAAGCGCCACAAAACGAAGCCATGGAACTGCATGGGCTTGCCGGAATTGTCGGTCCACCGCCAGATATTTCGGCATACGACTTTGTCACCTTCGGCGATCATGTCTTCGATGGTCAAGTGCAGATCGGGCATGGCCTTGTACATGGCTATCATCATCTGCTCGTCCCCGGTGAGATCGGTGGGTTTACCTCCGGGCCCGTCGTGGTCGTAAAAATCTGGGCTCATATTATTGCGGATGACTCCCGAATTTCGCTGGTTCACAAAATCTTCAAAATGATTGCGCACAAACTGTTTCATCTGCTCAGTGGTCAAATGGGTCGGCATCTCATTTTCCTTCTTCCTTCGTAGCGGCGGCTGGTGGTTTCTGATAGTGGGCGGTTGACGGCAATCTCGATCGCGACCTGGTTCAAGGTGTCGCCTCCTTACAATCGCGATCGAGAACTGAGTGTATCGAGCACCATCCCCCGGGCGCTTCCCCCAAGTGGATAGTTGCGACCCCACCCGTTCGGGTAGGTTTGTCGAGCAGCTCGGACGCGGGATAATGATACGGGGAATTCTCGAGGAAGGCCAAAGCCATCATGTACGACCATCCTGTCACGCGATGGACTAACGCGATCGTGCTTACGATCCTCATGGCGGCTGTGGCCCGCTTAGAGGCGCAGTCCCCGCGATTGTTTTCCCGCTACCAGGAATTGCACTATCGCACTGAGCAAGGGCTTCCCCAGGACGAAGTTCGCAGCATTGCCCAAACTCCGGATGGTTTTCTATGGTTTTCCACCCGGGATGGATTAGCCCGGTTCGACGGCCTACGATTCACCGTTTTTCGCAGCGAAGATACGCCAGGGCTCACCCACAACGAACTCGGTGCTCTCCTAACCGATCATCTCGGGCGACTGTGGATTTCCACCTTGAATGGGGTTTCCTGTTATGAGCACGGAAAATTCCGCCATTTTGGGCGGGAAGACGGACTTCCCAATGAAGCGGCTCACGTCATGGTCGAGGATCGTCAGGGCACGGTGTGGTTCGGCACCTGGGGAGGATTGGCCGCCTATGACGGCAAGCAAATTCGCGCCTTCACGACCAAGGACGGGCTGCCGAACAATGTTGTCCTGGGGCTTGCCGACGACCGGCAGGGCGGTCTCTGGGTGGGCACCGCCGGCGGACTCGCGTTTTTTAAGAACGGTCGATTCCGCACATTTACCACCAAGGACGGGCTGCCCTCAGACGTCATCGACGATGTGTTGAGCGATCATACGGGACGAGTATGGGTGGCAACCGAGCAGGCCTTTGCTCGTCTCGCTGCAAGCGATCGCTTCGAAAGAATCGACGAGCTCCCGGGCAGTCCTTGGCGGCTCTACGAAGATCATCAGGGGAACGTCTGGGCATCGAGCACCATGGCGCTTGCACGTCTCTCTCCGGGACAATCCCGCTTTCAACAAGAGCCGCTCGCTGCCGGCGAGGTGGCGCAAGCCATTTTCGAGGATCGCGATGGCAGCATTTGGCTGGGAACGGTTTACAGCGGGACGATCTGCTATCGTCCGCAACCTTTTGTTACCTTCACCACCCGCGACGGACTGGCCAACAATCGCGCGCTGAATTTTTTTGAGGATTCGCACGGGGTGTTGTGGATCGGTACCAGCGACGGACTCAGCCGTTGGTCAAAGGGCGTGATCGAGACGGTGCGAACCGGGATTCATATTGGTGAAGTGCATTCGATGGCGGAGGATCGAGAAGGTCGTTTCTGGGTCGGTACTGGCAATGGTCTGGTGCGATTCAATGGGACAAAGTGGGAGCGGATGCGCGGCGGCCAAGTTCCCTTACCGGTGGATGTGGAGTCGCTCTACGCCGACCGAAGAGATCGGATTTGGATTGGTTCGGGCGAGGGGTTGGTTATTTGGGATCACGGCAAGCTGACACGTCTGACCGAGAAGGATGGTCTGCCGGGAGGATGGATCGGTACCATCGTCGAGGATCGCGTGGGCAGGATCTGGGTTGCGACCTCCGGAGGCGTGGCTGCAATCGCGAATGGACGCATTGCCACCTACACCACCGCCAACGGATTGTTGACCAATTTTGTCGACAGCGTCTCTAAAACCTCCGATGGAGCCATTTGGTTTTGCACCCCGAAAGGCCTGCACCGCTGGAAGGACGGTAAGCTACAGGCGTTTACCGCTCACGACGGGATGCCGCTCGATATCGTGACCCATTTTCTAGAAGATAACGAGGGCCGCTTTTGGATTGGTTCATTTCGGGGAATCTCCCGGATCGAGAAAAAAGACGTGGAGAGGCTGGCTCAAGGCGCTCGTTTTCGTATTCCCTACGAGCATTGGAGCGCCGAAGATGGCTTCGAAATCAATATGGGCGGTAGCGCCAACGAACAGGTGATGTGGAAATCCAGGGATGGGACTTTATGGTTTGGAACGAATAATGGCGTGGTGGCGCTGCGGCCCTCGGACTTGCGTTACCATCCCTCGCCGCCCGATCCATTGATCGACTCGGTGAATACGGACGGCGAAGCTGCCAGGGGAAGGGTTCTCGAACCCGGAGTCCGGCATATGGAATTTACCTTCACCGCGCCCACATCGATCACCCCGGAGCACCTGGAATTTCGCTACCGTCTCGATGGCTACGATCGAGAATGGCATCAGGCAGGCGCGCAGCGATTTGCCTCTTTTACCAACCTACCCAAAGGGAGCTATAGCTTCCGAGTGTCGGTCAGAAGAAATGGCGGATCCTGGAATCCGACCGAGGCTACGGTTGGCTTTCGCATCCTTCCCTATTGGTACGAAACCTGGGGGTTTCGCATCTCGTGTGGCCTGTTTGTGCTCTTGGCACTGTGGATGGTGCATGAATATCGGCTGCGGCAAACTCGAGAGCGGCTGAAATTAGTGCTTCAGGAACGGTCGCGCGTGGCCAACGAACTGCACGATACCCTACTCCAGAGTCTTTCGGGATCGGCCATGCAGATTCGTGCCGGCGTCTCCCACCTGAAGCAAGGCTCGCCGCATGCTGCCTTAGACCGTCTTAACGCTGCTCTGGAGCAGATGGGGAGAAGCCAGTCAGATGCGCGCCAGGCAATTTGGGAATTGACTGCAACCGAACTGAATGGAAATCGTTTAGCCGAGGCTCTCGAAGCTCAGGCGAATGAGCTATGCAGCGAAGGTCCAAAACTGCAGTATCGTGTGTCAGGGACTATCCGGCGGCTGAGACCCGGAGTTGAAGAGCAGTTATACCGCGTATGTATGGAAGCGGTCACCAATGCGGTGCGACATTCGGGCGCGACGAAAATCGCCGTCGGACTAAATTTCTCAACAACCTACATTCAGCTTTCCGTCGAAGATGACGGCTGTGGTTTCGACCTGGCAACTTCGCACTCAGCAAACGGCACTCATTTTGGTCTTAAGAGCATGCAACAGCGCGCCGAGCGTTGCGGAGGCAAACTGAGCGTCGAGAGCACAATAGGACAGGGAACCAAGGTCGCGCTCGAGGTGCCGGTATATCGCTTGAGCCATGAGGACGCTTAAATGGGAGCACCCAGCAAACCGATACGCGTCAGCTGCGTGGATGATCACCCGCTAATTATCGCCGGGGTCAAGGCCATCCTCGACGCTGAAGCCGACATGCTATTTGCCGGCGGGGCAACGTCCGGAGCTGATGGAATCGATTTGTTTCGCAAGGCCTTGCCCGATATAGTCCTGGTGGATCTCAGATTACCCGACATGCCGGGAACCGAGGTCATCGAATCGGTCGTTCGCGACTTTCCCGCTGCCCGCGTGATTGCCCTAACCACCTACAAAGGCGACGCCGATATTCAGCGGGCCATGGCCGCCGGCGCCCGGAGCTACTTGCTAAAAGATTCTATGTATCGAGAACTGATTGACGCCATTCGCCGCGTACACAAGGGAGAGCGCTACATCTCTGCCGCCGCCGCGCAAGAAATCGCCGGGCATGCCCTCGATTCCGATCTCACTGGCCGAGAACTTGATGTCCTTCGTCTGATGTCGGATGGAAATAGAAATAAAGAAATCGCCCACATCCTTTGTCTCAGCGAAGACACGATCAAATTTCACATTAAGAGCATCTTGGGAAAACTCGGCGTCCACGATCGAACCCACGCCGTGACCAGAGCTATCAAGCGTGGCATCCTCCACGTGGACTAATCTCCGCGGCGAAGCCCAAATCGAAGTTTTTGACCCTAGGAAATCTCGACGGACTGATCTCGGCCGCCTCTGAAGTTGCTGCTCGAGCGGACTAGATCTTGATGATAGAGACCGGTCAGATAGAAGTACACGGCTGGAGTAACCAAAAGCGATAGCACCATGGAGATGAGGATGCCGCCGATCACCGCGATCGCGAGCGGCTGCAACATCTCCGAACCAGCCCCGATGGCGAAGGCCAAGGGCAGCATGCCGGCAACGGCGGCGATGGCAGTCATGGCGATGGGACGTAGGCGTCGTCGTCCAGCGCGCATCATAGATTCCTCGCGGGCGAATCCGGCGCGACGAAACTCCTGTTCAGCGTCGAGCAAGAGGATGCCATTCTTGGCCACGATTCCGATGACCATGATCAATCCCATGAAAGCCGAGACGCTAAAGGTTGTTCCGGTCACAAGCAGCGCCAGAAAAACCCCCGCGGTCGATAACAGCGCGGAAGCCAGAATTGCCGTCGGCGCGGAAAAGCTGCGAAACTCAAACAGCAAGGTGGCAAAAACGAAGGCAAAGGCCATGACGAAGACGAACACGAAGTCGTGAAAGGTTTGCTGCTGATCGGCGTAGAGACCGCCGTACTCGATGTGGATCGAAGGGGGCAGATGGAGCTTCGATATGGCCTCTTTAACCTTCGCCATCCCCGTGCCTAGGTCGAGACCTTCGAAACGGGCGGTCACTTCCAGGTCGCGCTGTAGGTTTTCGCGGCGAATCTCCATTTGTCCCGGAAGTTCGCTGACGCTGGCGAGTGATCCCAGGCTAGCGGTATGACCGCTCGAACTGGCGAGCAAGGTATTGTTCATGGCCTGAATGTTGACGCGACTAGCGTCGGGGAAGCGCACGCGAACCGTATAGGCGCGATCGCTTACCACGACAGGGTTGGTCGCCGGTTCTCCTTCGAGAATGGCAGCAGCGTCGACGGCCACCTCATCGGGGGAAAAGCCGGCGCGGGCGGTTACCGCCGGATCAATCTGGTAGTTCACGGCGGGTCCGCTGGTGGCTTCTTCCACGCCGTTTTTGATGTCGACGACACCCTTGATCTGGGAGATGGCATCGGCAACCTGAGGGCCGGTCTTCGCCAATAAGTTAGCATCTTCGGTAAACAGCTTGATGACAGCCGGTTCTGGGGCACTCGTCAGGTCCCCGATCATATCCTGCAGTAATTGTGTGAACTCAGTGTCAAGCTCTGGTTCGGCCTGTTTGATTTTCACCCGTAAGTCGGCAATGACGTCGTCGGAGGAACGTTTATGACCCGATTTCAGCTTCACCGAGATGTCACCAGTATTGGCCTCGGTGACGGCCGCCAGCCCGAGCTGCATCCCGGTGCGCCTAGAGGTGCTCTCAACCTCGGGTTCGGAGCTGATGATCTGAGCTACGTGATTCACTACGCGGTTGGTCTCGCTGAGCGAACTGCCGGGCGGCATGAAATAGTCAAGCACGAAGCCACCTTCATCCATGGCGGGAAGCAGGTCTGTGCCCAGTGACCGGTAGCAAATATAGGCTGCTATCACCAGTAAGACGCTGCCCGCGGCGAGTAGCAGAGGACGTTCGAGCGCCCGACGTAGCCAGCCTTCGTAGAAGTTCACCACGGCACGGAAGTAGCGGCCGTAGGAGCTTTCCTCGGCTTCGATCATGTGTTCGAGCCGCTCACGCTCGCTCCACTCCGCCGTCGTGCCCTCGTCGACTTCCTGTTGCGAATTGCGGCGTACGAAGTATTGGCTCAAATTGGGGGTCCAGGTGAGCGCCAAGGCCAGCGAGGTGAACAACGACACGCCCATGGTCACGGCCAAAGCCCGGAAGAAGGTTCCGTACACACCGTGAATGGCGACTAGTGGCAAGAAGACGACGATCGGGGTGACGGTTGATCCGATCAGCGGGGACGTGACTTCGTTTAGCGCGCTCGAAACCGCCTGGAATCGTCCCTGTCCGAGATCACGATGCAGGACGATATTTTCAATGACAACGATGGCATCGTCGATGACTAGACCAACGGCCGCAGCCAGTCCCCCCAGGGTCATTAAATTAAAGCTTTCACCCAAGATCTTAAGAATGATGAAGGTAATGACGATGGTGATGGGAATGACCATTCCCGCGACCGCAGAACTGCCCCAGTCACGCAAGAAGGCAACAATGACGATGGCGGCAAGAACCAGGCCGATCAAGATTGCGTCGCGCACGCTCGCGATGGCGTCTCTCACCAGTCCCGACTGATCGTAGTAAGGTTGGAGCTTAATGGCGGGAGGCAATGCCTGCCGCAGGTCGGCTATTTTGGCATTGACTTGGTCGGCCACTACTACGGTATTACTGTCCG
The DNA here is from genome assembly GCA_019247235.1 of Acidobacteriota bacterium. Taxonomy (GTDB): domain Bacteria; phylum Acidobacteriota; class Terriglobia; order Terriglobales; family Acidobacteriaceae; genus Gp1-AA145. The sequence continues at coordinate 954 of JAFAPG010000017.1, read as the reverse complement.
GCTGACGATTGATGGACAATAGCACCGCCGGCTTCCCGTTGGCGGTGGCAACTGTGTACTTTGGCTTGGTGCCGTTTGAGACCGTAGCTACATCGCCGATGTGCACAGGAATTCCGGCCGCATTCGTCTTGATGACAATCTGCCCGAGTTCCTCCGGATTCTTCACTTGACCGTTCACCAGATCGAGATACAGCTGATGGTTCGCTTCGATGAGACCGGGTGAGTCAACCAGATTGGTTTTTGTGACCGCGTTCAAAATATCCTCGATGGTGACAGAAGCGGTGAGCAGCTTTGCAGGATCTGGCGTAATCAGGTACTCCGGCTCGCTTCCCCCTTGCACTGTGACGGTTGCAACTCCCTCGAGACGGTTGATTTGCGGCTTAATCGTGTACGTGGCCAGTTCCCAGAGTTGCGATTGGGAGACGGTGTCGGAGGTAAGACTGAATCCTAGAATGGGAAAGCTAGCAAAGGTCAAGCGATGAGAGTCGATCTTTGCCGTGGTGGGAAGCGAGGCCTGCGTCTGGGCCACGGCGGCATTCACCAACTGGAGCGTCTGGACCATGTCGACATTCCAATTAAAGAATAGATCGACTTCGGCCGAGCCGCGGCTGGTGATGGAGTTTACTCGTAGCAGCCCGGGAACACTGTTCACAGCATTTTCAAGTGGCCGGGTGATGGTGACCATCATTTGATCGATGGGCATTACACCGTTATCGATTCCGATGACGATGCGGGGAAAATCTACCTCTGGAAACACGGCCACGGGAATGGTAAAAGCCACGTACACGCCCATGACGGCAAGAGCGAGAATAAGGAAAATCAGAGGTTTCGAGAGGCGGGTAAACCAGTAATCGCCCGCCGAGGCGGGAGCGCGGCGGGCTTCAACCGGAGTGACCTTGGTCGCCATAATCTAGGCGCCGCCCTTCTCGCCTTTCTCTTCCTCGCCACCTTCTT
>JAFAPG010000075.1 GCA_019247235.1 Acidobacteriota bacterium | reverse complement strand
CCCGCGGGGCTGAATGTGCCGGCCAGCGCTTCGGCTACGGCCGTTCCCCCTTCCTCTCCCGGGTACCAGGCCTCGACAATAGCCGGAACGTGCTCTTCCGCCCAATTCACCGAAAGAGCGCTGCCGTTGAGCAGCACCAGCACAGTCGGTTTTCCCAGCCCCGCTACCTGTTCGAGAAGCTCTTCCTGGGGTTTTGGCAGATCGAGGCTCGTCCGATCACCGCCAGAAAAACCCTCGGCGTGGACGTTCATTTCTTCGCCCTCGACACGCGCCGTCAATCCCAAGGCAAGAACCACTAGGTCGGCCTGACGAGCGGCAGCAAGCGCATCTTGCTGACCACGGCCAGCGATAGTCCAAATGAGGCGCGCCTCCGCTCCGCGTATGGTCTGAAAATATTCGATCTTAAGCGGATACGCGTGTCCCTTCTCGAGGTGGATGAGCTTGGTCTGGGTAGTCGCGGGGCGATGTCTGCTCCAATCTTCAACCAGCACATTTCCCTCGAGCCATACGCGGTAACCATCTTGGCCGGTGAATCCCACCGTATAGTCGTTGGTTTCAGCCGGCACCAGCACTCCGGTCCAGCGTACGGAATAATTTTTTGAGAGCTGCGGAGAAACTCCCGAGAACCCCCAGGCAAAATTCACCGACGGGTCGGTGCGGGTCATGGCCGGCGGCCCTTCGAGATCAGTATTGGCGAAGTATTCTGCGCGCAAGCCGTGCCGGTGGTGCGATTCATCGCTGTAGAGAGCGCTGGGCGGAACTGCTGCGGTCGCGGGCCCAATCGAGCCGGTTCCCTCGACATAGGTCACCTGGGAATGGGCAAAAACCTTGCGAATACCAGACAAAATCGTGACCGGATGCGAAGGCGTGCCGTTGTAATTTCCTACCAATGAGTCGAGGTTATCGGCGTTCGGTCCAATCACCGCTATCTTCGGGTAGCTCTTGCGCAAAGGAAGAAAGTTATTTTCGTTCTTGAGCAACACCAAACTTTCCCGGGCGGTGCGGAGAGCCAGCTGACGATGGGCGGGGGTGTCGTTCTCAGAAGCAGTGATGTTTCCATAGCGACCAGAGTGAGGAGGATCAAACATCCCTAACTGAAAACGTGCCATAAATAAGCGGCGCACGGCGCGATCAACGTCGCCTTCCGCGAGCAGTCCCTGGTGGACCGCGGCCAGGATTGCCTCTCGTTCTTTGTGAACCCGTTCCTGCACGGGCACGCCGCAAATCAGATCGGTACCAGCTTTCAAAGCCGCAGAGGCCCCCTCGGGCATATCCTTTGTATAGTGGTGCCCTTCAAAAATATCTGCGACCGCACCACAATCTGAGACGACATAGCCCTGAAAGCCCCAATCTCGACGCAAGTGTTCACCGAGTAGGAGATCATTGGCGCAGGCCGGCTGCCCGTTCACCGAGTTATAGGCGCACATGACCGAGCCCGCCTTGCTCTCGGTGACGGTCGCTCGAAAGGCGGGCAGATAGGTGTCCTCAAGATCATGTCGCGACACATCGACGTTGACGCTGTGTCGAGTGGGCTCGGGACCACTATGCACGGCGAAGTGCTTGGGGGTTGAAACCACGCGCAGGTGGTTCGGATCGTCTCCTTGCAAACCGCTAACGAAGGCCACACCCAGCCGAGATGTCAGGTGTGGATCTTCGCCGTAGGTCTCTTGCCCCCGTCCCCAGCGCGGGTCGCGGAAGATGTTGATGTTTGGCGACCACACGGTAAGCCCGCGAAACCAGTCGCTTGACCCATCGGGGTGGAGCGTAGCGTAGTACTTGGCGCGAAACTCGGTGCCGATGACGTCAGCGACTTGATGAATTAGGGGAGCATCAAAGCTTGCCGCCAGGCCAATCGCCTGCGGGAAAACCGTGGCGAATCCTGCGCGCGCTACTCCATGCAGCCCTTCATTCCACCAATCGTACTGTGGGACTCCCAGCCGCGGAACCGCCTCGGCAGTGTGCCCCAACTGAGATACCTTCTCTTCGAGCGTCATGCGGGAAAGCAAATCATTCACCCTTTGCTCGATCGGCAGCTGAGGATTTTTGTACGCCGAGGGCTCTTCGGCAAGAGCGGAGGTTTTAAGAAATAGAAGCACTCCGCATAAAAGGATGGCGGTCTTGGGGTTCATGGCACCTCAAAAAGTTTGGTTCTCGAACAATAGCAGCAAAACAATATACTCCAAAGTATCTCGGGTTGACGGGAATCCTCCCATGGTGCCGATCGTGGGCTGCCGGCGCATCGCTTCTCGGCTAGTTCACTGCTCACCTTCAGGGTTTCAAGGAAGGCGACCGCGGTTGTAGCATCAAGGCCGAAGTGTCCGAAACTGATAAAATTTCTAGAAGCCTATGTTTGAAAATCTTCAAGAACGGCTGCAACGCACATTCAAATCGCTTCGTGGCCAGGCAGTCCTCAGCCAGGAAAACATCCAGGAGAGTCTACGCGAGCTGCGCCTGGCATTGCTTGAGGCGGATGTAAATTTCAAAGTAGTAAAGCAATTTATCGACCAAGTTCAAGCCAAAGCCGTAGGCCAGGAGGTCATGACCTCGCTTTCTCCCGGGGAACAGGTCATCAAGATCGTTCGCGATGAACTGATCGAGGTCTTGGGCAAGGACACCTCTCGGGTGAAATTTGCCTCGCAGCCGCCGACCATTGTGCTCATGGCTGGGTTGCAAGGTTCGGGAAAGACGACCACCTCAGGCAAGTTGGGCCATTGGTTTAAAAATGGTGGCAATCGGCCCTTGCTGGTGTCAGTCGACGTTTACCGTCCTGCGGCCCGCGAGCAGCTGAAAGTGGTGGCTCAGGCCATCAAGGCGCAAATTTATGAAGGCGAGGTCAAAGAGGCGAATACGGCGACCGTCGAAAGGCTGGCCAAAGAAGCTCGACGCGAGGCCATCAACTCCGGCTGCAATGTGCTGATTGTAGACACCGC
>JAFAPG010000037.1 GCA_019247235.1 Acidobacteriota bacterium | reverse complement strand
ATCGAAAAAACCGCGGCGGGGAGCACGCCGCAAAAAACGGTGACCACGGCGTTCGTACGTTTCTTAATCAGGCCACGTCGCAATGTTGGGCCCGGATTAGCCAAGGTTGACATAAACAATCCCTGTGCTAAGAGCTACATACATTAGAATGTGGAAGTAAAACTAAAAGTTGTCCGCAGTCTCTGTCCGAATCTTGCTGGGAGCAAACTTGGGTAACCCATCCCAACAAGGTCCGAAGTAGGTGTTAGTTAGACCAGAACTCTTCTATGTTGTTGGTACTCGGGACGTTGAATGATCGTCCGGGGGGTTGACGGCAGCTTGCGCAACCTTTGCTCATCGTTGCCTAATGTGGTCGGCCATTAGGGGAGCCAGCTCCTGGTTTGTTCGCGCTTACGACCGTATATCCCGCACCGCCTTTGACATCGGCTTCAACGAAAGATCGCTATCAGCGCAAGCGAGCGGCCAGTCGATGAAATTCATTGCTGGAGAAGGCCGTGCTGGCTCGCGTCGTCAATGGCTACAACTCTCGCGGCGAGTTGCCGGTCAAAGCCTCGGAGCTCCCTTGCGACTTTCGGCGTCCCTTGCCTTGGACCAACCTGCGCCGGGAATGATGCCGGTTCCTTCCTTTATCACTAGCAGCTGGTCGGCAGCGACCGACTTGAAGCGCTCGAGCTTCCCGTTTGGCCAGTGCACGTCAATATCGGCGGTTTTCTCGATCCCCAAACCGAAATGCAGACGCATATCACTGGCAGAATAAAAGCTTGATTGGCTCACAACCTCTTGCGCCTGCTTCTTTCCCCCGTAGTGGACAATCACGCGTGCACCGATGGCACTGCGATTCGATTTGGTGCCCATCAATTTGACCTTTAGCCAGTGATGATCGCCGCGAAGATCGTTGCGTAACAAAGACGGAGGCTCATTCAGATTGACGATTAAGATGTCGATGTCCCCATCATTGTCAAAATCCCCAAAGGCGCAACCCCGACTGCAATGAACGGCGGCGACGCCGGGGCCAGCCTCTTCGATCAATTCTTCGAAACTGCCATTCCCCAAATTGCGAAACACCACACGAGGACCGCTGTTAGCGAATTGCGGAAGAGATCTCTCGACCTGCGGGTACACACTTCCCGTCGTCATAAAGAGGTCCGGCAAGCCGTCGTTGTCAAGATCGATCATCCCTGCTCCCCAGCAGATGTAGCGAGTTTCCACACCGATCTTCGCAGCCCTGGTCACGTCTTCAAAGTTTCCCTTGCCATCGTTGTGGTACAAACCATTGGTATCTTCGGCAAAGTGTGTCTTGAAAATATCGAGGTGACCGTCGAGATCGTAATCGCCGATTCCGACTCCCATGCCTGCCTGCTCCATGCCATCTTCACTGAGGGCTACCCCGCGCAGAACTCCTTCCTCGGTAAAGGTACCCTTCCCGGTATTCATCAAGAGGAGGCTCGGCGTCGAATCGCAGGCGACAAAAATATCAGGCCAACCGTCTTCGTTCAGGTCGGCGGCCACCGCCGTCATGCCGTAGCTTTCCCGAAGCTCTGCGATTCCGGCTTGGCGGCTCACCTCGACAAATGTTCCATCTCCGCGATTACGGTAGAGCGAGTGATAGCCGGGGGGCAAACCACGAGGACCGCATTCGACCGGTACACCTTTCCAACTGCAATTGCTGTTGGCACCGGGCTTGGGCACACGGGTGAAATCAAACTGCAGGTAGTTCGAAACGAATAGATCCAGATATCCGTCGCGATCATAGTCGACGAATGTGCAGCCCGCGCCCCAGCGAGGGACCTCGTTGAGCAGGCCCGCTTGTTTAGTTACGTCGGTGAAGGATCCGTCGCCGTTATTGCGGTACAGTTTGTTTTGCCCGAAGTAGGTGCAAAATAGGTCCTCGAAGCCATCGTTGTTGTAATCGCCCACGCACACGCCAGAAGCCCAGCCAACATCGCCCAAACCCGATTTCTCGGTCACGTCGGTGAAGGTTCCATCGCGATTATTCTTATAGAGCCGGTTATGTGCGCCGGGCGGCGCGCCCTGCAAGCGAGTGCCACTGAGCAAGAAAATGTCCAGCCAGCCGTCA
>JAFAPG010000010.1 GCA_019247235.1 Acidobacteriota bacterium | reverse complement strand
GTCGAAAAGCCTTTTACCCCAGCCTTGGCCTGCGAGAGTTGAAGCCACAACCAAGTTTTCTACCTCGCAAGTCTCGCCGCCTAGCGAAGCTACGATAAACCCCTCGACTGCGCAATTTTGCCTGGCTAGGACAAAGGCTAGCCGGTGGAGAGGGTTGGCATCGAAGATTTTCTCGTAGACGGAGTGGGGCCATTGAGCGCAGGTGGATATTTCTCTTGCCACCTCGATCATCCCCGAAATATCGCCATTGCTGGCGGCGCGAATCGCAAGCGGGCCAGGCAAATCTTGGCCTGCCGGCCCCAGCGCCAGGTCATCGAATTCGCCAATCAGGGTTTCTGAGACGGTTAAACGCGAGCATCTTTGATGGATACGCTGGTACTCTGCTTGATCCTGTGTCATGAAATGCTCATACGATTTTCGCGAGGTCCAGAAATCTAAGGTGAGATAACGAAGCGGTCTTTCTCGATCCGGGACCAGCTCTGAGCGGATATGGCCAGGCTTTCTCTGAAACAGGCGCAACCAATCGCCGCATGGCCCATAAGCCTTCTCAAAAGCACGACGTCGACCCGGCCGCACCCGAAATTCCCGAACCACGATATAGGGCAGTTTGTGGAGATTACTTCCCGCGATCCTCATGGCTGCGCCCCGCGTGCAGGTGCATTTATCTCCGCAGGGCTAGCTCGTAAATAGGCAGCATCCAAAGATTCTGGGGAGACGGTCTCACCACGTTCGATCTTCTCATAGCCCACACGAGCGATGACATCAGCTCGGGGCGGCGCAACCAGGATTGCTCGGGGAAACTCCTGAGCCAAGCTTTCATCGCAGGTAACCAGGCAAGATCCCTCAACTCTGGCGCGTAACTCATCGAGAGAGAGAAGCTGCTGGTTTAGGGCGAGCGCCTGACCATGTTCCATACGATAGGCGGCAACATAGACCTGTCCGCGTGCGGCATCGAGAACAACGAGAATCGCGCCCTGGGCGTCTGCCATCGATGCCGTGGCTTCAAAGCGAGACACGACCGCGATCGGTTGCCGTAGAATCTCAGCCAGCCCTTTGATGGCAGCCAATCCCACCCGAAGACCGGTAAATGAGCCCGGGCCAGAAACGACGGCGAAGCCAGAGATCGCAGACTTGGCCAGGTGATGCTTCTTGAGCAGAGCGGCGATTTCAGGGATCAGCTGAGCGGAGAAGGTTCCACCCTCAAGCGCCACCAAGTCGACCGTCCGCGCCGACCCAGGGTGAAACTCGACCAAGGCAAGGCTGCCATTTCGACCTGAGGTATCGGCTGCAAGCACCAGCATAGTCAGCCTGCGCCACCCACCAGCTCGAGTAAGACGCCACTGGCACTGGCGGGGTGAATGAAAACATACTGCTGCCCGCCAGCGCCAGTTTTGATCTCCTCAGAAACCAAACGAACTCCGTCGGCCTTCAGCCTTTCAACCGTATGAGCCAGATTCGGAACACGCAAACCAATGTGGTGAAGACCTTCGCCGCGGCGGCTGATGAACTTGGCAATCACCGAATCATGGCTGGTGGCTTCGAGCAATTCGATCCGCAGATCGCCCACCTTAACCATGAGCAAGCGCACTTTCTCTCCCGGCACGTTTTCTTCTGCGCTCAGCGGCAAACCCAGTGTGTCATAAAGATGGCGGGCAGCGCTCAACGAGCGCACCGCCACACCCAGATGATCGACGACTAGACTCATATCTCACCCATTTGATCTCACGCCTGGCGCAGTCGCCGAGAGACCTCCTCAATGACAGAATACGGATCCCGCTGGCGCTCTGCAATTTGTTCGGCAAAGCTCCGGAGATCGCCGCCAGAGATCGTGGCCCGCGCCTGTTCTAATAAGCTATCGCGTAGCATGGCGAGCAGCCGAAGCTCCCAGTTTCGCACCCGGTGTTGTTGAATGAGCCCGCCGTCTTGTAAGTAGGTCCGGTACGCGAAGGCGCTCTCGGCCAGCTTTTCGACTCCCTCGCCGCGGTTGGCAATGGTGCGAATAATGCTGGCGCCGGAGGGATCTCGCGCGTGGGCCAGCGACTGCAAGGCGCGAATCTGTCTTTCCACCCGGTCGGCACCTTCGTGGTCGCTCTTATTGATGACGAAAATGTCAGCAATTTCCATGATGCCGGCTTTCATCGTTTGCACGTCGTCTCCCATTCCTGGCACCAGAATCACGATGGTCAGATCGGCAAGGCGGACAATCTCGACTTCATCCTGGCCGACACCCACCGTCTCGATCATGACCACGTCTTGGCCGTATGCGTCTAGAAGCAGGGCGACATCGGCGGTCGCCCGAGCTAGACCGCCGAGCCAACCTCGCGTCGCCATACTACGGATGTAAATACCGGGATCGGAAAAGTGATCCTGCATGCGAATACGATCGCCGAGAATTGCGCCGCCGCTATAAGGGCTAGTTGGGTCGATGGCAATAATCCCTACGGTACGGTTCTGCTTACGATAGATTTTCGCCAGCTGGTCAACCAACGTGCTCTTACCCGAGCCCGGGGCGCCGGTAATCCCGATGGTAAAAGCGCGACCGGTGTGAGGAAAAATTCTTTTGAGCAGTTCGATCGAGCCAGGAGCATGGTTCTCGACCATCGAGATCGCCCGCGCCAGCGCTCGCCGGTCGCCAGAGCGCAGTTTCTCGATGGCATCAGGATTGCCGGAGAGGTTCAAGCGACTTAAGTGTAAAGCAGAACGATTGGCTGCCGCATGACCTCGCGGCTTTGACGTCAAGCGCAAGCGGCGCCCTTGGCGGATTCGCCCTCAATCCTTGAGCAACTGCCGCGCAATCACCAGGCGCTGGATCTCACTAGTCCCTTCTCCGATCGTACACAGCTTGACGTCACGATAAAATTTTTCCGCGGGAAAATCCTTGATGAAGCCGTAGCCACCATGAATCTGCACACCTTCGTTGGCGCATCGGACGGCAACTTCGCTGGCGAACAGTTTGGCCATGGATGACTCCATGGTGGTCTTAAAACCTGCGTCCTTCATAGCCGCGGCGCGCAAGGTCAGCAATTTCGCGGCCTCAATCTCGGTGGCCATGTCGGCGAGCTTCCATTGGATGGCCTGAAAATCGCTGATCGCGCGTCCGAACTGCCTACGCTGCTTGGCGTAATCTAAAGCCGCCTCATAGGCGCCTTCCGCCATTCCCAGCGACAAGGCGGCAATCGAAATGCGACCCCCATCCAGCACACGCATGGCATCGACAAAGCCCTGGCCCTCGGTACCCAGAAGATTTTCCGCAGGAAGCACGCAGTCTTCAAAGATCAGTTCGGCCGTGTCACTGGCACGTAAGCCGAGCTTGTCCTCCTTTTTGCCAGGCCGGAACCCGGCCGTACCTTTCTCCACGATAAATGCGGAAAGCCCATGGGTGTGGGCGGCGCGATCGCTGACGGCGATGACAACCAGCACGTCGGCGTAATGTCCATTGGTACAGAAGGTCTTGGTACCGTTCAGAATCCAATTCTTCCCCTTGCGTACGGCGGTCATGCGGGCGCTACCAGCGTCAGAACCCGACGAAGGCTCGGTCAGTCCCCATGCCCCAATAAAATCACCGCTCGCCAGCCGCGGTACGTAGCTATTTTTCTGCGCCGGGTTGCCGGCCAGGAAAATATGATTGGAACAAAGCGAGGTGTGCGCCGCCACGATAATGCCGACTGATCCGTCGACGCGCGATAGTTCTTCGATGGCGGTGACATACTCGACATAGCCCATGCCCGCACCACCAACCTCGGAGGGAAAAATAACTCCCAGCAAACCTAGTTTGCCCAAGGCTTTGATGGTAGTGAGGGGAAAATCTCCGACTTCATCCCATTGCCGCACGTGTGGCGCAATTTCCTGCTGGGCAAAATCGCGGACCATCTTCTTCAGCTGCAATTGCTCTTCATTCAGTTGGAAGTCCAATCCGATCTCCTGAGCGAGAACAAAGTATTACATCACACAGCAGGTCGCGAGGCGGTTGCCACCGGTCAGACGAAGGCCAGCGGCAATAAATCCCCTCCCGGTCGGGTGTTTGCCCCATCCGATAACAGCAATTCGGCAAACACCTCGTTCGACAACAGCCTGCCTCTGGGACTCAAGCAGATCCTGGCGCCGTCATCGACAAGGAGATCGAGCTCGCATAGTTCCGCCATCTTAGCCTCATAAGGAAGCAATCTCTCTTGGCCAAATTCTTTTGCCAGGACTGCCCAGCTCAATCCGCGCGTCAAACGCAAGCCCAGAAACAGAGTCTCTTCAAGCGCGTGGTCGAGGTCGATATATGTGTACTCCGGTTGCTTACCCTCAAGATATTCGTCCACCGAGTCGACATTGGAGAAGCGAACTGCGGTTGATTCGGGCAATGGCAACATGGAGTGGGCATCGACTCCAAAACCGAGATAAGGCTGACGCGTCCAATACTTCAGGTTTTGTCTTGCTTGGTGGCCGGGCAGGGCAAAATTGGAGAGTTCGTACTGCTGAAGGCCCGAAGTCGCGAGATGTTCAACGGCCACTTCATAGAGCTCGGCGATCTGGTCCTCGTCAGGAACAGCCTCGGCGTGATATTTGTTCCCGCCGGCCAGAAGCTCTCGACCCAGGCGAGAGTCTTGATCAACCTCGAGCATGTAAATGCTTGCATGCGGCACCGCAAATAACGCCAGCCGAGCAAGCGACTGACGCCAACTCTCTAGGTTCTGGTGTGGTAAACCCGCGATCAGGTCGACATTGAGGTTGGTGATCCCAGCCGAGCGCAGCCGACCGAGGTCTTCTACCACGGTTTGATAGTTATGAAGCCGAGCGACGCTGGCGGCTTCTTTATCGATCAGCGACTGTACGCCAAGACTGACGCGGTTTACGCCGCAGTCGATCAGCTGCTCGAGCATGAACTGCGGTAGCGTACCCGGCGCGGCCTCAACCGTGATTTCTACATGCTTGTCGAGATCGAAATTTTGGCGCAGCGTGACAAAGAGGCGAGCCAGCTGTGTTACATCAAGAAGCGTGGGCGTGCCACCTCCCAAATAGATGGCGTCAACCCGGGGATCGAACTGAGCGCCAGAGGCTTGAACCGTCACCCGGGAACTCTCAACTTCCTCACACAAGCGCCGGATGTAGCTTTCAAACTTTTGCGGACGAAAAACGTCGGAGGCGAAATTGCAGTA